>CALXKC010000005.1 GCA_944388775.1 uncultured Clostridia bacterium
ATCCTATATTTGCAAATAAATATGATGAATTGATATTTGCTACTACTTCTCCTTCTCCTGCTATCGTTACTTCATAATATCCGTTCTCATTTTGCTCATACCAGCCTAAATATTTTCCTTTGCTACCATCTGTTACATCATATGTGTTTCCATCATTTAAACTATGCCCTGTCCCTACTAATGTATTCTTTATTTCTACACTTTGTATTAATCCTCTTTCTATTGGCATTCCTAAGAAATATGATTCTGATGTATTTTCAGTACTTGTTGCTACTAATGTTGTACTGTCTTTTATTACATATGGGCCAAAACATTCTTCTTTTTCTATTTCTCCTACTACCACTCTTACCCACAAATAATAATCTCCTCCTATTGATGCACTACTATTTACTGTTGTTGTCCTTCTTCTTCCTTCTCCTTGAAGAGTTGCTACTTGAAATTCACTATCTGCTGGTGCTGTATTTTTATCTTGACTCCATGCACTTACTAGCATAAAGTCTACATCTCCTATGTCTATTGGTGTTTCTACTGTTAAATCTACACTTTGTATGAATTCTGGTGTTGTATTACTTTCTGGATTTGCTATTATATTTGCTTGTGTTAATAAATCTTCTTCTTTTCCTAGATATTCTACTTCTCCATCTCTACTTACTTTATATATTCTTCCACTATCCAAAAATTTTACAAAATATCCATAGTCTACTTCATCTATTGTTACTTCTGTTTCTCCTTCTCCTGTTATTATATCTAGTTCATTTTGTAACTCACTTCTTACTAAATTTCCTCTTTTATTTTTTCCCATTGCTTGCACTACTGCTCTATCTACTACTTCTTTTTCATTTGCTATTTCTGTTTTTTCTTTTGCTTCATTTGCATTCCCTATTAATCCACCTTCTCCTGATACTGCTCCTATTGTTATACTTGCTAAGATTAGCAAAACTACTATTGTTGTTACTAGTGCTATTAGTGTTATTCCTTGTTCTTTCTTTATCTTATTTTCCATTCCATTTTCTCCTTCTTTTGTCCCTTTTTTATTTTTCAAACTTATTTTTCTAAATAAAATTATATTTTTTAAGAAGGAGTTTTTTCAATGTTTTTATTGTTTTTTACTTGTACATTTTTTACATAATTTTCTATTTTTTCTATGGTTTACAAATTTCCAGGGGAATTTCTCAAATTTATTGATATATAACATATTTAGATATATAATAGAATATATTTAATCAAGGGAAAGGACTGGTTATATGATTGAAAAGTTTATGAATGAAAAAAAAGAAGAGATAATAAAAAAACTTCAAGGTCTAATCCAAATACCTAGTGTATATGAACAAAGTAACAATCCTAAATATCCATTTGGAGAAAATGTAAATAAAGCTTTAGAATACACTTTAGATTTAGGACAACGCTTAGGTTTTAAAACTAAAAATATTGATGGTTATTGTGGATATATAGAATTTGGTGAAGGTGATGAATTAATTGGAATTATAGGTCACTTAGATGTTGTTCCTGAAGGTGAAAATTGGACATATCCTCCTTTTAGTGGAGCAATTGCTAACAATTGCATTTTTGGTAGAGGTGCAATTGATGATAAAGGTCCTGTTATAGCATCTTTATATGCTATGAAGTATGTGATGGAAACAGCAAAAATAAAAAAACGTGTTAGATTAATTTTAGGTTTAAATGAAGAACGAAATTGGAATTGTATAAAATATTATAAAGCTCATGAAGAAATTCCTTCTATTGGATTCAGTCCGGATGCTGATTTTCCTTGCATTTATGCTGAGAAGGCTGTACTTACTCAAGAAATAAAGGCTGATATTTCTCAATTTAAAAATTTTGATATTAAAATAACAAATATTGATTGTAACAATAACGCTACTAATGTTGTACCTAAAATTTGTAGTGCTATTTTAAGTATTGATACAAATAAAATAAAGTCTGATGATTTTATTAATAATTTGAAAAACATTATTAATAATTCTGGTTTTGAGATTGACATATATAAAATAGATGATGAAGAAATTAAACTTACATCTCATGGTATATCTGCACATGCAGCACATCCTGATTTAGGTATTAATTCTATTTCTAGATTAATTATTATCCTTGATAAAATTTTTAAAGTTTATGGATATACAATTGATTTATTTGACTTTTTTACTAAATATATTGGTTTACAATTTGATGGCAAAAATTTAGGAATTAACTTTGAGGATGAATCTGGTAGACTTACTTTAAATGTTGGATATATTGGAATTGAAAATAATTTTATAAAAATAAAAATGAATTTAAGAGTCCCTGTTCATACTGATATTACTAAAATTGGTGCAGCTTTTATTAAAAATACTTGTGAATATATAAATCTTGACTTTGATACATCTCACTATATGCCTGCTTTATATATTGACCCAAATTCCGAATTAGTTCAATCTCTTTGTAAAATTTATAATGAAGAAACTAACTCTAGTTGCAAACCAATTGCAATTGGCGGTGCAACTTTTGCCAGAGCTTTTCCTAATTGTATTTCTTTTGGAGCAAATTTTCCAGGTGATAAGGATATGTGTCATCAAACTGATGAATTTATTAGTATTGACAAATTATTGATGGCTTGTAAAATTTATGCAAAAGCAATTTTATTTTTAGGAAACAGGGATTAGGGACGGCCCTAATCCCTGCAAACAAAAAAATACCCCCGCCTTAGCCGTCAGATACTTGGAATTTTTAAGGACCTGCTCCTAAAAACAGGTGGGTGCCTACCTAAATACTCATGGGCTTCTCACTACAAACGGTGAGCTTGCACGCCATATTTACGAGATCAGCCCCTCTTAAATGTGTGTTGGTTCTAAAAATTCTGTCTATACGCACTACGCAGGGAAAATTAATTACTATTTTTATTTTTTATCTTATCTATATTGCTCTCTTCTTAAGTTATTTTTATTTTAGCACATCATACTAATATTTACAAATATCATTTTTTTAATTTAAAGTGTTTTTCATTCTTTTATATTATTTTATCTCACTTTTTATTAATTATTCTCATTTATTTTAACTTTTTTAAATTTGATTTTTATATAAATTTATGCTAAAATTAATTAAATTTATGTGGAGATTTTAGGCTTTATTAACTTATATAGAGTCTTTTTTATTTCACTTTTACATTACATATAATAGTATGCAGAAAAATTGCAAAATGCTACCTGCTAAAATGAATAAATGAAATACTGAGTGCATATATTTATGTTTTTTACCTAAAGCATATAAAACAGCTCCAACTGTATATGCTATACCTCCAGAAAGTAATAATATAAATCCAGTTTTTCCTAACAATTGTGGCAACAAATTAATTTTTACAACAATACACCATCCCATAATCAAATAGCATATCATTGAAAACTTTTTATATTTTTTTATATCTATTGAATTTAGTGTAATCCCTAAAATTGCAACAGCCCAAATAACTCCAAAAATCACCCAGCCAGTTGCTGTGTCATATTCTCTTAATGTACAAAGTGCAAATGGTGTATATGAACCTGCAATTAATAAAAATATTGAGCAATGATCTAAAACCTGAAATACTCTTTTTGAATATCTTTTTGGATTTAATCCATGATAAATGCTGGACATTGTATATAAAATAATCATTGTAACACCATATATTGAACCACTTACAACACCATATGCATTTCCGTTAATAGCTGCAAATACAACACATAATACCAATGCAACTATACCTACTACCGCTCCCACAATATGAGAAGTCATATTAAAAATTTCTTCTCCTTTTGTATATGTTGGTAATATTCTATCTTTTAATTTTATTCTTGTCATAAAATTTCCTTATATATATGATAACAATTTATAAATTATTGCCATCATACATTCCCTTCTTTCAATTTATTTTTTATATTATATCACATTTATCATTTTTGAAAAGTATTTTTACAAGATTTTCACATAACTCTACTTTTCATACACCATTTGTTTTCTTTTTCATAATATATAAATATATCTTACTATTGTTCTGAATAACTTTTTTCTTTGAAAAGTATTGAATTTTCACGCATTTAAGTATATAATATTTTTACTAAATGAAAATTCCTAGGGGAGTGATTTTTTTATGCCAAATATAACTAATTTAAAAAAATATAAAAATATACATATGATTGGAATCGGTGGAGTTAGTATGAGTGGAATTGCTGCAATACTAAAGAATTGGGGCTTTAATGTTACTGGATCTGACATGTCCGATTCTGAAGCAGTACAAGAATTAAAAAATAAAGAAATAAAAGTTACAATTGGTCACAATCTAGAAGATGTTGCAAATTCTGATGTTGTGGTTTATTCTGCTGCAATAAAAAAAGATGACCCTGAAATGGTAGAAGCTCACAGGCTTAATATTCCTACAATTGAAAGAGCTGATTTTTTAGGTGAAATTACTAGATGTTATCAAGATACTATATGTATTTCTGGAACTCATGGAAAAACTACTACTACTTCTATGGTTTCTATTGCATTTATTGAAGCTTTAAAAGACCCAAGTATTCAAGTTGGAGCTTATTTAAATGCTATTAAAGGTAACTATTTAGTTGGTAATAGTGAACATTTTATTATTGAAGCATGTGAATATGTTGAAAGTTTTCTAAAGTTTAGTCCTAAAGCTGAAATTATTTTGAATATTGATAATGACCACCTAGATTATTTTAAAACTTTTGACAATATTAAAAATGCTTTTATTAAATATGTTAAATTATTACCTGATGATGGTATTTTAGTAATTAATGGTGATGATAAAAATTGTTTAGATTTAAAACAATATACAAATGCAAAAGTTACTTCTTATGGTATAGATAATAAGAATGCTGATTTTTATGCTGATAATATTGTGTTTGATAATGATGGATTTGCATCTTTTGATGTATATCATAATGGGAAATTGTTTGGACATTTTAACCTTTCAGTTCCTGGAAAGCATAATGTTTTAAATGCTTTAGCATGTATTTGTTTATGTGTAAATTATTCAATTGATGTTCCACATATTCAAACTGCTTTAAAAAAATTTACTGGGGCACATAGAAGGTTTGAATTTAAAGCTAAAATAAATGATACTATTAGTGTTTATGATGATTATGGTCATCATCCTACTGAAATAGTTGCAACTGCAAATTCTTTGAAAAATAAAAAATATAATGAATCTTGGGTTGTTTTTCAACCTCATACATATAGTAGAACTAAAAATTTGTTAGATGATTTTGCAAATGCTTTGTTAAATTTTGACCACATAATAGTTTTAGATATATATGCTGCAAGGGAAACAAATACTTATAATATTTCTTCTAAAGATTTAGTTGATAAAATTAATTCTTTGGGTAAGCATGCTTTATACATTCCTGATTTTGATGAATGTGTTTCTTTTGTAAAGTCTCATGTAAAACCTAATGATGTTGTTATGACTTTGGGTGCTGGTACGGTTACTCAAATTGGTCCAATGCTGTTAAAATAGAGGGATTTTAAGCTCCGTCCCCCGAATCCCTCTAGCTTGTTTTAACATTATATCTCCAAATACTGCATATCCTTCTTCTGGGTTATTTACTAATACATGTGTAACTGCCCCAATAAATTTTCCATTTTGAATTATTGGTGACCCTGACATTCCCTGTATTATTCCACCCGTTTTTTCTAATAATCTTTCATCTGTTACTTTTATTTCCATACTTTTATTGTCATAATTATTTTCTTTAAATATTTTCTCAATCTCTATTTCATATTCTTGTACAGTCTTATTATCTAAACTACAAAGTATTGTTGCTTTACCTAGTTGTATTTCGTCTCTTGTTGCAACTTCCATTTCTTTTGATGTATCTATACTTAATCCTGATAAATTGTCTACTTTGCCATATATACCAAATTTAGTATTTTTATCTATATTTCCTATATTTACTTGGTTTTCTATTGTTCCTTGAATTTTACCTGGATTGCCACTTTCTCCTTTTGTTATATTTAATATTCTTGTTGTTACAAATTCTCCTGATGCAATATTTATCAGTTCTCCTGTGTCTATATCTGTTATTCCATGTCCGCAATGCTCCAAATGTTTTTGTACTTGGTTCATAAAATGTTACTGTTCCGACTCCTGCTGCACTATCTCTTACCCATAAACCTAGTTTGTATTCATCTTTACTTGTTTGTACTGGTTCAATACTACATTCTTTACTTTCTTCGTCATGTATATATGTTATTTGCAAATTGTTACCATTTGAGCTATTTACACATTCTACTAGTTCCTCTGTTGAACTTATATTTTTTTCATTTATTTTTGTTATTCTGTCTCCTTCTTCTATTCCTGTGTTTTCATATGGTTTATGCTTTCTATTGTCTATTCCCTCTATTTCTGACATTCCTACTACTAGTACTCCACTTGTATATAGTTTTACTCCTGCAATGTTTCCAACTGGAATTACTGTTGTTCTTGGCAAAACATCTACTTCTACATCCTTGGTTAGTAATTTATCAAATAAACTTACTTGGAGTGTCTTTTTTCCAGATTCACTTGCTATTGCCTCACTATTATTTGAAGAAGTTTCTATCGTTTTTTCATTTGAATTTATTTCAATTCCAAATATTGTTCTCATTGATATTTTTTCTCCCTCAAATACCACTAATTCATCTGGTAGGTTTTGCCATACTAAAAGATACATATAAATGACCAATAATAAAAATACTAATAGTAGCTTAAAAATTGTTTTTTTCATAAAAAACCTCCATGCTACTATTAGTATTTACTTTTTGTTTCATTTTATACGTTACAATAAATAACTATGCAGAAAAATTAACTTTTAATAATTCTGGATTATTATTTGTTTTATACATACTATATCGTTCTCTACCTAGTGCTGTAAAATAATATTTTGCTAAAGCTCCTCCTTTGTCTGCCATATATGCATATATACTATTGCCATATGTATTTGCTGTATTCATATCACTATTTAAATCTTCAACATTTGATTGATGAACGATACTTGTATAGCATCCCATTTCTTTATGTGGATAATAATACGTTACTCCTGTATCAGTAGTTACAGACTTTCTTTCAAAATCCACATTAAAATATGCCCCTGTTATAGTATCATTGCCTACTAATTCTTTATCTGTTGCTCTATGATATTGTCCGTCTGATGTAATTATATATACTGAATCAGTGTTTACAACTTCTTCTGTTTTCGTATTTGTTATTATTGAATATCCATTATATACTTTTCCGCCTATACTTAGCCCTTGTAAAAAGCTAATTACTGATACATTATTTAGTATTTTGTCCCATTCAGTTTCTTCTAGTTCAGGCATTTGGAAATTTGTAGTTGTACCTCCACCATAATTATTATAATTTGCAATTGCAATTGATAGATTTTTCTCAATTGAATATCTAATTACTTGTAATCTATGTTGATTAAATTTTGAATTTGGATCTTCTATTGATACCCCTTTATTAGCACTATCATTTTGTCTTACAAAAATATACTCATCTGCCCATTCTTCTTTTTCTGCAAGACCGGTGGCACCTGTATCTTCATATACTGCATCTGATGTTTTTAAATCTCCTAAATTTGTTTCTACCCAATTTGTGAATTCCTTAGCCTCTTTATAATATTGAACTCCTGAATCATTTACTGATTTGTAATCTACATCTTGATAAGATTTAGTTCCATTAGAAAGTGAATACCATCCTGATGCATCTTCATAATACTTAACTCCATTTACTTTTGTATATGTTGCTTGATTTGTTGAATCTATATATTCAGTAAGTGTTTCTTCATTTATTGTTATTCCTCTATATGTTATGCTATTATTTGTTGAATCATAAGTTCCTACATTATCTAGTAAATATCCATATCTAAAAACTGGTGTTCCATTAACTGTTCCTTGAACTGTTATGTAATTATCTAGAGAATATGTTATTACTACATCCGTATTTGATCCTTTTTTATATCTACAACTATAAAAAATATATGGTTTTAATCCTGATACCCTTTCACCATTTTGATATGTTGATCCAGCTCCATAATCCTCTGATGTCAATGTATTTGTAAATGGTGAATAGATATAATATCCATCATACATTGTATATACTATTGCTGGTACATATTGTTTTAATATATCTTCATTATATCCTGCCATATTAAAGTTAGTTGCAATAGAATTAAAAAATGTATTAACAGATGCTTCTATGTCCCTCAGCTTAGAGTTTGCTAAATCTGATGTACTATTATTTATAGTATTTAATTGAAATGCTTTTAGTGCATCATATGTAGAATTTAATAATTTTTGATCATATGACAGTTGTAAATCAATAGTTTTTACTTGATTTTGTACATATTCACTTAAAATCATAGAAATTGGTAATATTATAATAACAAATATAACCGCTAAATTTTGTATTTTCATATTTCTATCTTTCCTTTGTTTGTATTATAAATTAATCAAACTGAATATGTCCTATAATATGAATTTAATAATATAGCTGACAGTAATTCATATTATAGGACACATTCTCTAGTACATTATATTCTAGTTACCTGAACCATTTGCTGTCACTATTCCTGAATGATCTGATGCAATTGTATATGTATCATTTCCAGTTACAGAATAAAAGAAATTTTTTAATTGTTGTGACATTGTTGTATTTGAATTCTTTACACTAGTAGAAAACATATCTCCCTCTTTTAAAGCTAAAGTTTGAGTTACTCCACTTGATGGGTTTATTGTATCTAATATTTGAGATGTATACATTGTATAATATACATTTTCTCCTATTTTGGTTGGTTCTGTTTGAGTTGTCTTTTTACCTGGATTCTCATCTAAAACTTGTATTTCCATTTCAACATCATAGCTATTTCGATCTGCTGAAATAGTTTCTATAAGTTTACTATATTTATCCATTGTTAATTTTCCTGTTGTACATACATCATTAACATACTCAGTTACCGCCGCATCTACTGCAAGTTGAGAAACATCATCTGTCCTATCTGACATTGTCATCAGTGGAAAAACGAACATTAAAACTGCTACTAAAACTATGGCAATAATTGTAATTAATGTATCTCCCATTTTCTTTTCCTCCTTTTAGGTTTATACTTTTACTTTTATTTCTAGTTATATTTTTGTATAAGTTACTACTCTTTTAGTTGTTTTATTAGCATCTGGAACAGATGAGTTTGAAATATTTGGGTCTGTAACTCCAGATTCTCCATCTTCTGTTGGTACTTCTTCTTGATAATATATACCTAAATTTTCTTTTAAACCTGTCCCTATATTTTTTATTTTATCATAAATTCCCTGATTATTCAAGTATATTCCTAAATTCTGCTGAAAATTGTTTTGTACTGTAGAAAAATCTGCATATCTACTTCCATAAAGAATTGCCATTATAAATTGTTCTTTTTGAGTATTACTTCCTAAGACTTGTTCTTGTAAATCTATTTTATATACCCCAACTAAATTTCCTGTTACATCATCTCTTACTCGATATATCCCATCATCACCAAGTAAATCATTAGCATCTTCTGAACTATCATCATCTCTAAATACAATTTTATAATTTTCTTTATATGCTTTATATATTGAAGGTACAATACTTTCTAATCCAACAATTCTTTCTGTAGTTCCGTTATCTTCAACATAAGTATAACTATATTCTTTGTCTTTACTATCTAATATAGTTTGTGCAGTCATCCTAACTTCTCCAAAGGCATTGATACTTATGGACAATGCCACCACAAATATTAGTACAGCTGCTGCCATATGTAATGCATCTATTGCATTCTCCATAAGTAATCACTCTCCTTCTTTATTTTAAGTTGCATTTTGTATTGTTACTTTTTCAACTAATCCACTTTTGCTATCCATTGTACATTTTACTTTATAAGTTGCACCTGATTGAGCATTAGTAACACTACTTCCTATTAAATTACCACTTGGTAATGTAGTACTTGTCCAATTTGTTCCACTTACTACTTCAACCTCAACTTGTTTAGAAGTATCATCTTGATATGTTACATTATTAGTTCTTATTTGATCTAATAATGCATCTACCTGTGCTCCTCTTATATTGTCGCCCTCATATTGTGTAAATTTTTGATTAAAAGAAGTGATATCAACTTCATCTATTGCATTGTTATTAACAGTACCTGATGCTTGATTATATATCATAATACCTAGTGATATAATTAGGATAGCAAGTAATATTGCACCTGCAATAATTAATGCTTTTGATGCGTTCTCCATAATATGCTCCTCCTTTTATTTTTCATTATTGATATATTTATATTATTAATTAGATGCTATTGTTATGTAATCAACTAGACCTGTTTTACTATCCATAAAACATTGTACTTTATATGTTGTTCCTGTTTGTGCCTTTGTAATATTAGTTGTTCCATTAACTACTGTATTAGTTCCTGCTCCTCCACCTACTAAAGTAGATTGTATAGCAACTTGTCTTGATGCGTCATCTTGATATGTAATATTATTGCTTCTTACTTGATCTAATAATGCATTTACTTGTGCTCCTCTTATATAGTCACCTTCATATTGTGTGAATTTTTGGTTGAAAGTAGAAATGTCTACCTCACTCATAGCGTTATTGTTTACAACTCCTGATGCTTGATTATATATCATAATACCTAATGATATAATTAAAATTGCAAGTAATATTGCACCTGCGATAATTAATGCTTTTGATGCATTCTCCATAATAAATTCCTCCTTTTATTATTAATATATATTTTTATTTACTAATAATATTTATTAGTAACGTTAATAACTAAATTAATAATTATTGTGTAATTTGTTCTATAAGCATATATTTTATTTTTCCACTTGATTTATGATAATCTATTCCGAGTACATTTAAATTTTATTCCATTATAGTACTGTGAAAACTTGTCCATTCCCCCAGCATACAAAGTCTCCATATCATAAGTTTTATCAGTATCTAACATTTTTAAATCTATTTTTATTGAATTAGTATCATTTTCTACAAATTTTCCTTTTTCATTTCTTTGTACTTGATTTGTTAAATTACTATCTATAGCTTTATTTATTATTGTTGCTACTTCATTTCCGTAAAATTCTTGCTCATAGTAACTTTCAAATTGATTATTTTCTCTTTTAGCTTCATAGTAGTTAGCTTTGTAGTTCATATATGTATATGACACACCTGCTATAATGACTACTATTATAAAAAAAAATATCGCTACTTTTTTCATCTAACATTTCATTCCTTTTGGTTATAAATTATCTAAAATAAAAATATTAATTTTTCTTGAAGATCACTTGTTTGACTCGTTGCGTATTATCATTAATAACTACGTTACAAGTATAAGTTTGTAATTTTCTATATATTGTTCCGTCTCCATCCCAATCAGCTTTTACTAAATTTTCCTCTTTCAAATCTTCTGTTATTAAACTATTTAATGTACTTTCTGATGCTTGTTCTAATCTACTATTTACTCCTTGAAGAGATACAATAATATAATAATTACTATCAGTTGAGTCTGTTAACCCATAATATTCATTACTATCTTTTGCAAGATTTACAGCTGATATTACATCATATATAGTTATATTAGACCTTCCTTCATAAGAAGTAAATTGTGTATTAAATTGAGTTATTCTACTTGTTTCAATTTGTCCATGCACTTCGGCAGAAGTTGCTCCAAAAGTTACAAATAGATAAACTGCCAAAGACAAAATCATTATCCCTATTAAAACTCCTGCTGCCATTATCAATGCTTTTGATGCATTTTCCATAATCTATACTCCTATTAATTAAATTCGCCTGTAAATTCAAATTTCATTCCGAGTTATTCTTCCTGTTTTATTATCATATGTTATATCTGTACAGTCGAAATGTGCTCTTTTAAATTGTACATATTCATAATATGCATATATATTTTCTTTTATAGTTCCATTTCCATCATCTTTTAAATCATTCCATGTAATAGCATTCACATTATATGTAGTCCCACTACTCCCATTATTTTTAACAGTTGTTATTGTACTTCTTTTACATGCATTTTTAAAAGCTGATACAGCATCATTTTGTTGACTTGCTGATGGATTTGTTGGAAATATTTTTGTTAGACCTGTTGTTAAATTTGTTAATGAATTTGTACCATAGGCATTTTCTAACTTTGAAATCATATCTTTTATACTATTTTCAAATGTATTAGAATTTCCACTTACAGTATAAGTCGTATTGCCACTCCCACTAAATAATCTATTTCTACTGTCAGCAGTTAATTGTGAAATATCTATTGTAAATTTAATTTCTATTGGTTGATATGCTAAATCTTGTCCTTTATCTGCCCATGTAGTATTTGATGAATCTCGAATTCCTGCTGTTGATTGTGTTCTATTGTAATTTATAGCACTATTTAATAATGAATATAAATCACTACCTCTAACATCAGTTCGATTATATGTTTCAAATCGATTGTTAAATTCTACAACTTGGGCAGATCTCTCTCCTTGTGTGCTTGTTTCCTGATAGCTAGATAAATTTGAAAACATTAGAATTAAAGCACTAACTATTACTAATGCAATTAATACTGTTCCTGCCATTATCAATGCTTTTGATGCATTCTCCATTTATCTATCACATACCTTTCTAGTATAATTTTGTATTGTTTGTCTAATATTATTGCATAGCTGTCATTGATGTAAATGAGCTTGACATACTTGTTAATCCTATAAATACTAATGGTATAATCAAATATCCAACAAACATACATACCATTGGTGCAAAACCTATTACTTTTCCTATCATTCCTTTTCTTTGTATTAATCTATTGTTTGATTCTTTTCGTTTTTCTTGATAATAATCTCTTTCTGAGTCTAATTCATCAAATGCATCTGTGATTGGTATTTTTTCTACTGCTGCTTGCAGACTTTCTATTATTCTTATTAGTGGTAAATAACTTACTTCATCTTTCATTTGTTCTAATGCTTCCCATGCACCTGCTTCATAGTTGTTAACACATTTTGAAATTGGCGCTCTAAATATATTTGAATATCTTTCTAACCATTCTAGTATTATTTCAACATTTACTCTTTCAATTCTCATTAGCATTAAAATAATAGTCTGGAATTGCATTACTTCGTCTTCCATCTCTAATTGTCTCATCTTTACTTGGAACATTAATATCCAAATTGGTGCCATATATCCAACTATTGCAAATACAAATGCTAATAATATTTCAAACCATTGCATATATTCGCTATTAATAATATCTAGTTTTTCTCTAATTCTTTCTACCGCTTTATCTATTTCTGCTTCATCTGCATCTTCATAATAATCCAATCTTTCTACAGCTCTTTTTATTTGAGCATCAGTTGTGTCCATTTTCCCTCTAAACTGATCTAGAATTATATTATCCTGTTCAGTTAATTCCATAGCTTTTGCTTCTTCTTTTTCAGATAGTCCACCGTATAATATCATAATCTGTAGTTGGCTCTGTATATATATAATTTATTGCTACTGCATGTAATTGTGCAAATACTATGATTGATACAATAAATGTAGCTATAAATAAACATATTCTATTTATATACAACCACTCAATCTTTAAATGTGATGCTGAATCTTTGAGTAATTGTCCCACTTTTCTGTATTCTTTTGTTCCTACTTTTGGTATAAATAAATCAACTATTTTTTTGATTGGTTTTTTCTTATATAATCTTGCCTGCCAAGGATTTTCTGTATTTTTTGTGTTTATTCCTGTTGAACCATTATCTTTTAATCTTCTAACTAATATGTATGAAATGAATGTTAATAGTAAAATTATTATTTGTACTATCATTCCAGCTTTTCCTTGATACCAGCTTGCTGTAAATGAGAAGTTTGATATTGCCCAATTTTTTAGTGTTTCTAACAATAGTACTGGTGCAATTGAAATTATTGATAAACTTTGGAATACATAATTTAATTTATCTCTTTTTAATATTTCTAATTGCATTTCCTGTGTTATATTGTTAACATTTTTTAGATATAATGAAGCTCCTTCTACTTTTCTGTCTCCAAATTCTTTTGTTAAATATGATATTCCTGCAAATTCTTTTAAGAAACTGTTTGGTGCAATATCATAATATTTTTCTAATTCTGACTCTGGATCATTTGAAATTAATATTTCATATATTTTTTCGCCTTGTCTTGATACATTTTTTTCGTCATCTTGTGCAACTTGATATATTGCTTCTTCTACCATGTTATATTCATGATATGCATGTCTGATTTCTGAAAAGAAATCTAATTGCTCTTTTAATAATGTATTGTCTATTTTATCTACTGATCCATCTATTAATGTATCTATCATGAATATTTCAAATAGTAAAAGAATTGTCATTATCAAGTAGTTTGTATATGTGATCATAATTGTTATTACTATTAATGGTACTAAAATCACAAGTGCTTTTGTTAATATTTTGGCTGTTCCTTTTCTTGTTGCATATTCGTCATCTACATTTATTATCTCTAATCTTCTTCTTATTTTTAATACATATCTTTTTAAGAATGGTATTTTTATATATGTTAAATATAGTTTTTGAAGTAGTATTTCTGCTGAAAATCTGTTTTCTTTTGTTCCTTCTTGTAGTCTTTGTATTTTTTTGTATTCAGATTTTTGCATTTTTTTGGATAATATGACATATGCTAAAATTATTAGTACAAATAGTCCTGCTGCTCCTCCCATTATGTAATAGATTATTGTGTTGCTGTCTTCCACTTGTTTTAGCACCTCCTAACCTCTCGGCTTACGGCCTCTTCTTTTTGGTTTTGCTTCTACTGGTTCACTGCTTACTGCTACTGTTTCTTTTCTTTGATTTCCCCAGTGTCTTTCTACAAATCTGTCAAATGCTTCTGCATCTGATTCGTCCATGTTAAGTCTCATTTCTCTTAAGTTTGTTTCTGTTATTGGATTTGTTATTACATATTCACCGTCTACATATTCTAATATGTTTCTATATGTGTATAATTTTCTATCTGTAACTTTTTCAAAATAATGTGTTGCATTATCAAAAAATTTGTCAAATTTTCCTTCTAATGTTTTTTCTTTTCTATGGTCAAATGTATATTCATTTTTTTCTTCTACTGGTATACATTCTGTTATTCTTTCTACATATCTTTTTCCTCTAAAGTCTTTTGTTAAATGTATATCAAAGTTTAATACTTGTACAACTTGTTCTTCTGCCGTTTTTTCATTGTTGAATTGTCCAATTCTTAACATTGAGTTTCTTAATGCTGTAACTAAGTTTGGAAATGTTTTAGCATGGTGTGTAAATAATGTAAATTTTGATGCAACTTGGGCAGCTTGTATCATCCAAGCAGCTACGGGGTCAGTTGCAACCTCTCCGATGATATTAACAGAACCGTCAGTTTTCTTTTGAACGTCTAATCCTTCTTGTCCTGATATTGTTTCTGTTTCTCTAAATGTTAAGATATTTCTTGTTGGATAAATTTTTCTTAAGTGAAGCTCGAATGCAGTTTCCTGAACACGGATGTTCATTGTTTCATAAATATTTTCTATCATTCCCATAAGCATTGTTGTTTTACCACAACCTTGCTCTCCTGTTATTGATACGATTCTTGCTCCTTTTACTAAAAATTTTAATAATTCTATTGATTCGTCACTACCTACTTCTCCTTTGAACCATTGCTCTAAAGTTGAACGTTTGACGTCGAATTTTCTTACAAAGAATGCCCATGTTTCTGAGAAACTTGGTCTTACAACAACTACACGAGACCCGTCTTTCATTTCATTGATTTTATATCCATTTGTGTCTGATAATTGTCCTGGGTTATTGTATTTATATATATTTTGACATACTCTTTTTAATTCTGCTTCTGTTCCAAATGATAAAAATGCTAAACGTATTGATTTACCTTGGAAAAATATCCATATACTGTCACATGCTCTTGGAACTTTATGTTCTTCAATCTGTGATAAATAATCTCCATCTGTTTGTGCAACTTGACTTAAAAAGCTTTCTGGTAAACCTGAAACTCCTCCAGATACACCATCTATATTCATATCTCTTACTTCATCTATACTGCTATATCCTTTATAATGTTGATATATCCTTTGTACAACAATTGCTAACTTATCTGCAAAGCTTAATACTAAATTTTCCTTTTCATATATTTCTTCAATTTCTTGTGCTGTTATTGCATATGATGGCTTTGTCTCACCATTTAAGTATTTTAATTCTGCTAAATTATATTTTTTTATCAACTCTGTTAATGCCTCATATCCAAAATCCTTTTTATATACATATATTAAAATATCAAACTTATCTTGTGCTGTTAATAAAGAGGGAATATCAAATGGAATTGCTTTTGATAAATTACTTTCTGTTACTCCATATTCTTTTTCTAATAAATCAAAAATCAATTCTTTTACATATTTTTTATCATTAACATCTCCATATGTACAACCTTTTAAAGCCTTTTTTAATTCATATTTTTTATTTTTTCTTCTTTTTAATTCTTCTTCTGATAATCCTATATCATAAAGGTTAATTTTCGTTATTTCATCTAGTCTCTTTTTAACAAATTCAATCATTTTTTCTATGGTATAAGTTTTATCATCTACATCAATTACGGTTTCTACTTCTGCTGTTTTCTTTTTCTTTGCAGTATAATAGATAAGATAACCGCCTATCACTAACACTACTATTATCAAGATGATATTTGTTATTGTCATTTAAGTTTCCCTCCTTACTGATTTTTATCATTAAGTGCTATTTATCTTTTAGTTTGTAAATTTTGTAATCTATATATAATATTCTCAACAGTTCTTCCAACTTCTGCTATAAAAAATCCATTTCTATCGTCTTCGTCAACTGTTTTTCTCAGTCTTAAAAATAAATCTGGAACTTTTCCTTCTTCAGCTGCTTCAAAAAATAATGTATTATATGGTATTGTTGATACTATATTTTTTTCATTCATATATCTTGAAATATTTTTTATTGAGTATTTAGAATATTTGTCATATCTTCCAATTAGTAATAATGTTTTTTTAGCTTTAAACATTGCATTTTTCTCTCTAATCTCTAAAAAATTATCTATACTAGTTAATCTTTGACTTAAATTAATCACTACTAAATTAGATGCTTCTATGATTTTTTCAACTATAGATGAATTTATATTACTATCTAAATCAACTAATACTAAATCATAGTAATTATTTGCAAGATTTATTATGTCTGGATACATATTAGTTATTTCTTTGTATTCTTCTGAATTTCCCTTATATGACTGTAATATTTCTAACCTGTCTTTAAAAACAATTTTTGTATAATTTGTTATATTTTCAGGTGCTAATTTATTACTTTTCATTATTTTTATAAGACCATCAACACCCTCTTCCATTGCTATATTTGTATTCGGTCCAAACAACCCTAAGTTCTTCTTAGTCTTTTTTTGTTTCCAAAAGCAATTTTCTATTGTCTTATCATCTTTTGAAGTAGATATAACTAATATACGATAATTATGTTCTATAGCCATATATGTACTAATAGCTGCTATTGCTAAAGTCTTTCCAGTTTCTTCTTTTCCACTATTCCAAAACGTTACTACTGACATCCTAAACTCCTTTTTCTATAGTTTTTATAGCCCTTCTAACATTGCTTTCACTTACATTTCCCAATATTTCTTCAGCCAAATATGCTAATCCATCTTTGTATTGTACACTTAATTTTTTAAACTTGATTTTTGCTACTCTATGATTTTCATAAATTACATTTAAATCTCCATTTTCTATTGGAAAATACACTCTATATTCATTCCAAATCACTTTATATCCTAACGAAAGAAAATTTAAATAGTCATCTTCTTCTTTTAACATTTCACTTGCAAATAGGATTTTTGTCAAACTAATTGGATTTTTCAATTCACTTATAACTTCTAATCCTTTTTTTAATGAATAGTTGTCAAAAGATGTAACAAAATAGTTTTTATTTGCTTCTTCTAGTTTAAATGTATTAAATCCTTTAGTATTATCTGTATCTACAAAAATAATATCATATTCCATTTCTTGTTCGTCTGACAGTCCTAAATATTTTTTTATATCTAATACGTCTTCAAACCCAACCGCAATATCTATCCCTTCAAATTCAGTAACATATTTCACAGTAGGGTTTATAACTGGTACTATATATCTTGCTTTTTGATTAATAGTAGCATCAATCACTAACACTTTTTTCTTTAAAGTTGTTAGTATTTTTGCTATATATAACATTAAGTCTGTTTTGTCATATGCCCCTATAAACCCTATTTCCTTCAT
The DNA here is from genome assembly GCA_944388775.1 of uncultured Clostridia bacterium. Lineage (GTDB taxonomy): Bacteria > Bacillota > Clostridia > TANB77 > CAG-508 > CAG-269. The sequence continues at coordinate 18,336 of CALXKC010000005.1, forward strand.
ATGTACTCCTCTCTTTCTATTCTGTTGTTGTATTTGTTGTTGTAGTTGATGTTGATGTTGTTGTTGCTGCTGCTGATAATGAATCCAAGTATTCTTTTCTTGAATTTTGAGAATTTGTTATACTTTCTTGCATATTTGTTTGTAAATTTGTTTGTGTTTGGTCTCCTTGTGCATTTATCGCACTATTAATATAATCATTTCTTAATGTTGCGCTATTATTTTCATTATATCTTGCACTTAATTCTTGCATTGCTCTTTCTAGTATGTTTGGATCATTTTCTAATAATCTTGATGTACTTTCATTTATTGGATATGTTGGTGTTGCTGCTACTTGCATTCCTGGTTCTGTATATTTGGTTGCATAAAGTTTTGCACCATTAATTTGGTATGCATCTATAATCGCACAACTCATATGTAAAATTTCATCTTCTGATAGGTTTACCCAAATAGTATCTTCTGAATCAACCCCACCTATTACTGGTATCTCTACTTCTTTTTTAGATACTACTATATAGTCTTGTCCAGATGGTAGCATTAGACGTATATCAATATAATCTCCAGTTGTTAAATCTATTGGTAATACAACCATATTATATTCTTGTTTTCTTACGTCATCTTGTACTACATTGTCACCTTTACTTAATAATTCTGTTGTAATTAATGTATTTGCATTCATATTTACTTTTGCAACTAATGGTACACTATTTAATTCTAAATATTCTTTATTATTATTTCTTGTAATAAAGTAATTTTCTGTTTGTTCTTCTTGTTCTACTTCATATTCATTGCCATCTATTGTTATATATAAATGTGGTTCATTATTAGTATATTTTGTATATATATCGTTTCCTTCTTTATCTTGTAGTGCATAGTTTTCTATCAAGCTAATATCACTTGTAGCATTACTTGGTACTAGTGTCCTATTTACTGTTTGCAATGTTAACATATCTGTTGTAATAACTTGTCCAGATTTAACATTTTGATTTAATACATATGCTTTTACACTGTTTGATAACTCTTCGTTTTCCTCCTGTATTTTACTCATCAATTGCATAAATAATAATGCTATAATGATACCTGAAATTAATAACATTACTAACATTCCTAATAAAAATGAATTTCTTGCTTTTCTTTGCATTGGATTTGTTGCCATAACAAATTCCTCCCTTTTAATTTATTTTTGTATATTTTTTTACAAAATACTCATCTATTTTATTTTAACTCAAAGCTAATTCAAAATCAATATTTTTCGTTGAGTGTAATTAAAAGTTAATGTTTCTGTAATATTTTTGTAATATTTTATCTTTTTTGTCTAATTTTATAATTCTTTATTCCATAATATGCTGATTTATAGACAAAATTTTGATAGTGCTTTTGCTACTCCTTCTTCACAGTTTGCATCTGTAACGTAATCTGCAATTTCTCTTAATTGAGGCATACTTTGTCCCATTGCTATTCCAAGTCCTGCTTGTTCTATCATTTTTTTGTCATTTACATTATCTCCTATTGCAATAATTTCTTCTTTTTTTAAATTCAATTTATCCATTAAAAACTCTATTGCAAACCATTTATCTACATCTTTTGACGAAATTTCTGTATAGTAATATTCTATTGGAACTTCTTCTGTTCCTTGTTGTATTAACTTTCTTGACATGTGTGAAACATCTAATATTTCAATATCTTTTATTTTTTCTAGTTTTCTTATTATTGATTGAAAAACTGTTTTACTATCGTCACATATTGTTATCTTCAAAAATCTTTCTTCTTTCATTTTTTGTATGTATTCATACATATTTTCTACAATATTTATATGTGTTCTTTTGTCTTCTTGTTTTTTTAAATTTTCTTTATGATAGTACAATACATTGTATTTAAGACTTGTTGCTAATATTGTTTTATCTGTATATACATTGTATGCAATACTATTTTCTTCACAAATTTTTATAATTTCTAAAACTTTTTGTTTATTCATGTATTTTTCATATAAAATTTCATCTTTTTGGATATCATAAATAAGAGCTCCATTTCCTGCAATAAAATATTTATTGCTTCCAATTTCTTTTGCGATTGTTTTTATTGAGTCTATTGGTCTTCCTGATGCAATTATTACATCCGTTCCTTTTTCTATTGTTTTTTGTATTACTTTTTTTGTATTCTCTGTAACTTGTCCGAAACTATCTAGCATTGTTCCATCTAAGTCTATTGCAACTAATTTATACATAATTTCTCCTCCGTATTTGTTATGATTTTTTAACTTATTTTATATAATTTATTTTTTTAAGCTTTGGCATTATATTTTGAACATTTATATATTAATTTTTATTACCTGCTTTTTCATTATACTTATTCTGACAAAAAATTGCAATATTATTTTTTTCATGTTTTGGTAAAAATTTCTTGTTTATTTTTTTCTTTTTCTACACATTCTAGTATTAGAAAAAGCAAAAGTTTTTTCTTAAATGTAATATTACAGGAGGTGAAAAAACAATGGCAAACTCATCAAATAAAAAATTAGTTCCAGAAGCTATGACTGCTTTAGATAAATTCAAATATGAAGTAGCTAGTGAAGTTGGTGTTAATTTAAAAGACGGATATAACGGAGATTTATCTTCAAGAGACGCTGGTAAAATAGGTGGACAAATGGTTAAAAAAATGATCGAACAAGCTGAAAGAAATATGAAATAGTTTTTACTTTATTTTTATTAATCATAGTTTTATATTTTAATAGTAATGTTTTTTGTTTAAGCATTATTATTAAATAATTAACACTTTTGTGGTAGGAAGTTAAATTTTGTTTTTATATATTTTATTTTTAAAATACATAAAGGCAGGATTTGATTTCCTGCCTTTTACTATTTTATAAAATTTCTTTTCTATGCTTCTGGTTCTACTAAGCCATAGTTTTTTCCATCTTTTAATTTATGTATTACATTTACTTTTCCTGTTTCAACATTTATAAATGTTAAGAAATTGTGTGTTGGTTTTTCTTTTAATTTTAAAACCGCATCTTCTGGTAACATTGGTTTAATTTCATAATATGATGTTTTTATAATTTCATCTTGTATTTCTGAAATTTTATCATCAACTGTTTCCATTGTTTTTAGTGATGCATCTTTCATCATTTTTTCTTTTTTAGTTTTTGCTTTTCTAATTTGTCCTTCTAATATATCAATATCTTTATCAATTGAAGCATACATGTCTTTATCTTCTGTTACTGCTCTGTATTTTTCTCCATTTGCAGTTACATAGATTTCTGCTATTTGTTCATTTTTCTCTGTTCTTAATGTAACTTCTGCTTCAGCATCTTCAAAATATTTATCTATTCTGTCTAGTTTTCTCTCTACGTAATCGTTTATAGCTTCTGTTATCTTTAGTTCCTTTCCTGTTATTTTTATTTTCATAAAAATCGCTCCCTTCTTCTTTCATGTTTAAATTTTATAGTATATTTTTATTATATACGTTATTTCGTTTTTTTTCAAGTTTTTTTGTTATTTTTCATTTTATAGTTACAAATGTTAAAACAACTCTTCTAATTTATACTCTTTTTCCAGTTTTTCATTAAAGTATAATTTAGCAATAAGTTTAAACTCTTCTAAAGATTCATCTTTTATTTCAAATGAATATAGTTTTTTAGGCGGTGCTGTTATTGTATATCTTATTGCATTTAAAGTGCTTTCTGTGATACTAATAGCAGATTTATCCTGTGCTCCACATGTTTTGCATTTTAATCCATTGTCTTTTAAGCTAAAATATTGTAAATTTTCTTTTTCATTACAATTTGTACATCCTTCTATTTTAGGTCTAAATCCTATAATGCTTGCTAATCTCATTTTAAATATACTTAATACTAAATCTAAATTTTTATCTGTTTCTGATATTACATATAATGTATTTAAAAGTAATTGTAATATATTAAAGCAATTCTGGTTTTCATGTGTTACATCTTGTATTATTTTTATTATATTTACTGCATATTTTAATTTGTCTAAATCTGTTCTTATATTATAGAACACTTCTATTGGTTCTACCGAATTTATGTGATATGTACTTGTCCCTTTAAACATCAAATATTCTCCAAAACAAAACATTTGCGTACCTGCTAAAAGAGCACTTCTTGGCCTACGTGCTCCTTTAGCTACACATGAAATTTTTCCGTACATTTGGTGTTAATATTGTTAGCATTTTGTCATAATCTCCCATATTGCTTTCTGATAATACTACTCCGCTTATTTTTATGTTTGCCATTTAGTTATTTCACCTTTTCCCCTGTTTTCTTTATCTATGTTTTCTTGATAAATTTTATTGTTTAAATTAATGTTTTGTGTTTCTGTTTCTACTTCAATTCCCTTTTCTATTTCTTCTATTTGTTTAAATTCTAAATATGTGTTTATATCTCCTGTGTTTTTAAATGTTTCCCATGCTATTTTTTTAATCATTTGCTATCATTCCTTCCTTATGTCTTTAATTTTATCATTTGCATTTTTTGTATTTTTATTCTATTTGTTTAATTTAAATTTATTTACTATTGAATCATTTTCTTGCCAATCCTCTTTTACTTTTACCCAAGTTTTTAAATTTACTTTTACCCCAAAATTTTCCTCCATGTCAATTCTTGCCATTCTTCCAATTCTTTTTAACATTTCTCCGTTTTTTCCTATTATAATGCCTTTGTGTGAATTTCTTAAACAATAAATTGTTGCTTCTATATCATAAATATCTTCACCATTTTTGTTTTTTCTTTGTTTCATTTTTTCTACTTCAACATAAATTCCATGTGGTACTTCATCTTGTAATAGTTTTAAAGCTTTTTCTCTAATTGTTTCTTCTGCAAGTTGTCTTAAAGTTTGGTCTGTATATTCCTCTATATCATAATATGCTGGTCCTTCTTTTAGGTTCTTTTCGATTTCATCTAATATTATTTCTCTGTATTTGCTATTTGTTGCTGAAATTGGTATTACGGCTTCAAAGTCATATTCTTTACTATATAAATCAATTAGACTTAATAATTTTTCTTTTTTTACTAAATCAATTTTATTAATTATTAAAATGGTTTTCTTTTGTGCTTCTTTTATTTTGTCTAAAATTCTTCTATCTCCTCTACCTATTTCATCACTTGTTGCTTCAATTAAAAATAATATTAAGTCACTATCTGCAAGGCTTCCAAATGATGTTTGTATCATTGTTTCATTTAATTTTGTTTTTGGTTTATGAATTCCTGGGGTGTCTATAAATATTATTTGTGAATTTTCTCTGTTCACTATTCCTTTTATTGCAGTTCTTGTTGTTTGTACCTTGTTTGCTATCGCAGCTACCTTTTCTCCAACAAGTAAGTTTAATAGTGTTGATTTTCCTACATTTGTTCTTCCTATTAATGTTACAAATCCTGATTTAAATTTTTTCATATTTATACACAATCCTTCCTTATGTGCAAATTTTTATTTTCGCTTTGCTAATATATTATACACCATTTTTTTGCTAAATTTGTAGAAATTGTGAAAATTCTTTAAAAATTTTTTCATGTCTATTAAAAATACAAAAAACAGGGATTTTTAGGACCGTCCCCTAATCCCTGTTCCCTGTTCTATGCATATGCTTGTCTTTTTCTGAAACTTAATAAGTTTGTTATTTCTCTTTCCGTATTTCTTGCTTTTTTTGTTTTTCTTGCTCTTTCTTGTTCCAATTCTCTTTTTTGCTTTTCTGCCATTGATTGACAAATTGCTTTTTGATAAGTAAAGTGTGTATCTTGTGCTATTTTACTCCAATTATAATCATTTCTTACTTTATTTTTTGCTCTCTTTGTGATATCTGCACATAATTTATGGTCATACAATAATTCTAATATTGAATCTGCAATTGAATTTGGATTTCCACAATAGCTTTTCATTCCGTTTACTCTATGTTCTACTATTTCATTTAATCCACCTATATCAGATACTACAACTGGATTTTCTGAAAGCATTGCTTCTAGTGCAACTATTCCAAATGGTTCATATGTACTTGGAAATACTGATATATCTGCTGCTTTGTACATTTTTTGTACATCTTTTCCTTGCATGTATCCTGCAAAATATACTTTGTTTTCTATTCCCATTTGTCTTACTTGTTGTTGTAATTCTTCTAACATTCCACCTTTACCACAAATTACAAGTTTTGTGTCATGGTATCCACTTAATATTTTTGGCATTGCTGCAATTAGATGTTGTATTCCTTTTTCATATACTAATCTTCCCATAAATAGGATGATTTTTTCATTGTCCATTGCATATCTTCTTCTGAAGTTATAGTCTCTTTCTACTCCGTTGAATAAGCTTAAGTTTACACCATTTGGTACTACATTTATTTTTTCATATGGTAATCCAAATAGTCTTTGTAGTTCGCCTTTCATGTAGTTGCTATTTACTATTACTTCTGAAGATTCATATGTTAACATCCATTCTGTATCATTTATATATCTTTGTGTTTCATCATGTATTCCACTGTTTCTTCCTGCTTCTGTTGCATGTATTGTTGATACTATTGGTATGTTATATGAATTTTTTAGTGTTTTTGCTGCATATGCAACTAACCAATCATGTGCGTGTATAACGTCAAAATTTCCTTCTTTTGCAATAATTTCATTTGCTTTTGCTATCATGTTAAAGTTCATTTGCATTATCCAGTCTATGAAATTATTTGGATTTATCATAAAGTTGTCTACACGATATACTTTGACTCCTTTATCATCTTCAAAGTATGGTGCGTCTCCATCTTTATATGTTACTACTGTTACGTCATGTCCATCTTTTAATAGTGTTCTTGATAAATCATGTACTACTCTTGATATTCCTCCTACCACTCTTGGTGGGTATTCCCATGTCAACATCAATATTTTCATTGATATTACCCCTTCTTTCTTAAATTTTCTTTTGTTTTCGACGTTTTTCTCTTCATTCTTATTTATTTTATACAAAAAACTTTAAAATGTAAATGGTTTTTTGATATATTTTTTATTTTTTATCAAAGTGGCGTCCCTAAACTATCCAAAAATGGTCAGTCTGAACCTGTCCCCAAACTGACCAAAGTGACCATCACTAACTAAAAATTAAATTCTTTTTCTATAAATGATGTGTCATAGTTATTTTTCTTAAAGTTTTCATTATCAAGGATTTTTAGTATAAAATCTGCATTTGTTGTTATTCCATCTACAACTAATTCTGCAACAGCACTTTTTAATTTTGCAATTGATTCTTCTCTTGTTTTTCCATGTACAATTACTTTTGCTATCATAGAATCATATGTTGGCGGGATTGTATATCCACTATATATTGCAGTATCTACTCTTACTCCATTTCCTCCTGGAATATGTAATCCTGTTATCGTTCCTGGACATGGCATAAAGTTTTTGTCTGGATTTTCTGCATTTATTCTTGCTTCCATACTATGTCCATTTACTTTTACATCTTTTTGTTTTATTGCTAGCTTTTCTCCACTTGCAATTTTTATTTGTTCTTTTATAATGTCTATTCCTGTAACCATTTCTGTTACTGGATGCTCTACTTGTACTCTTGTATTCATTTCCATGAAATAAAAGTCTTTGTTTTTATCTACTAAAAATTCGATTGTTCCTGCATTTGTGTATCCAATTTCTTTTACTGCTTTTACTGCTACTTCTCCCATTTTCTTTCTTGTTTCATCATTTATGATACTTGCAGGTGTTTCTTCAATTATTTTTTGATTTCTTCTTTGTACTGAGCAATCTCTTTCTCCAAGATGTATTCCATTTCCATGTTCATCTGCTAATACTTGGATTTCAACATGTCTTGGATTTTCAACAAATTTTTCTATGTACATACTATCATCATTAAAAGAAATTTTTGCTTCTTGCTTTACTAAGCTATATGCTTTTTCAAGTTCTTCTTTATTGTGAGCTATACGTATTCCTTTTCCGCCACCACCTGCTGATGCTTTTAATATTACTGGATATTTTATTTTTTCTGCTATTTCTACTGCTTCTTTTTTAGAATTAATTAATCCTTCTGAGCCCGGTACTACTGGTACTCCTGCTTTTTTCATAGTTTCTTTTGCTTTTGATTTATTTCCCAATAGTTCAATTAGTTTATAGTTTGGTCCTATAAATTTGATTCCCATTTCTTCACATATCTTAGCAAAGTTTGCATTTTCAGATAAAAAGCCAAAACCTGGGTGTATGCTGTCTGCTCCTGTTAAACATGCTGCTTCTAATATTGCTTTTATATTCAAATAGCTTTTGCTAGATGGTGCAGGACCTATACAAATTGCTTGGTCTGCTAGCTTAACATGTAAAGCGTCTTTATCTGCTTCTGAATATATTGCTACTGTTCTTATTCCCATTTCTCTACAAGCTCTAATTATTCTAACTGCAATTTCTCCTCTATTAGCTATTAAAACTTTTTTTAACATTTTAATCTCAATCCTTTCTTCAAGCTAAAAACAGTTGGAAAAGAATTGTAATTATTTTTCAACTCTCTCCTTTAAACTATTGCAAAAGTCAACTCTCCCTTTGCTGCAACTTTTCCATCAACTGTTGCTATCGCCGAACCAATCCCAATTGGTCCTTTTTTCTTTATTATCTTTACTTCTAATTTTAATCTATCTCCTGGCACAACTTGTTTTTTAAAACGAAGTTTATCTATTCCTCCAAATAAAGCATTTTTACCTTTATTTTCTTCCATAGAAAGTATTGCAACAGCCCCTGTTTGCGCTAATGATTCTACTATTAATACTCCAGGCATTATTGGATTTCCTGGAAAATGTCCTTTAAAATAGTATTCATCTTCTGATACATTTTTGTATGCTACTGCACTTTCTCCTGGTGTATATTCTTCTACTTCATCTATCATTAAAAATGGCTCTCTTTGTGGTATTATTTTTTTTATTTCTTCTTTGTTTAACATTTTTTCACTTCTTTCTTTTAATCTTAATTTGTATTTTTTGCATTTATGTTTATTTTGTGATATAATATTTATGTAACTTATATTTTTTACTAATGGAGGGTATAAATATGAAAGTAAATTTCAAACAACTTATTGATGATTTCACTAATCATGCAAATTGTTCTGATGACCTTGCAGATGAGCGGTTGTCTCTTATAAGAGAACTGCAACAAAAAACTCTGACAGATCCCAATTCAGAACTGGCTGATGATCAGGTTATCGTTAGCTCTAAGTATTCAGATGCAGTAATTAATGATGTATTTCTTGCTATATACAAGAAGTTGCCTCATAAAATTGTTACTGCATCTGATAAGAGCAAGATTGTCAGCTTTGTGTGAGACCTCCAACCGGCGAGCAATATCGCCGGTTTCTTTTATTTTCGCTACATATATTTTTTCAACTATTTTATTTTAAATAGTGGCTTACCATATTCAACTATATCCTCATTATTAACACAAATTTCTACTATTTCTCCATCAAATTCAGATTCAATTTCATTCATTAATTTCATTGCTTCAACAATGCATAGAACTTGACCTTTATGTACTTTATCTCCAACTTTTACAAATGGATCTTTGTCTGGTGCTGAACTTGCATAAAAAGTTCCTACCATTGGGCTTTTTACTATTTTGTAGTTTTCTTCTTCATTATTTTGTACATTTACTAAAGATGTACCCTTATTTTCTCTAACTGCTGGTGGTGTCATAGGCGCACTTCCTTCTATTACGTTAGGTCCTCCAGTTGTAATTACTACTTCTTTTCCAGTATTTTTTGTCATGCTTATTTTAATTCCTTCTGGAAATTCTATTTCTAATGAATCTAAATTTGAATTTCCCATATCATCAATTAATTTTTTGATATCCTTATAATCCATTTTTATCTTCCTTTCAGATTTTATTTTATATGGAAATCAATTATACTTTTAATATAATTTAGATTTTCATATATGATATTTTATACTATACTTCATTTGTTGAAAAGGCTTTTATTGTTCAATATTTACCTTATGTTTTTAAATAGATGTGTCCCGAAATGGACAAAAATGTCCAAACGGAAACGTCCCTAATTGGACATTTTGAATAATAAGCTACTGTTGTGTCCTCCAAATCCTAATGAATTTGATATTGCATATTTTATTTCTGCTTTTCTTCCTTCATTTGGCACTACATCTAAGTCACATTCTTCATCTGGTACTTTGTAGTTTATTGTTGCTGGTACAAATCCCTCTTCGATTGCTTTACTACAAATTATTGTCTCAACTGCTCCTGCTGCTCCTAAAAGATGTCCTGTATGTCCTTTTGTTGAGCTTACCATTACTTTTCTTGCATTTTCTTCTCCTAATGCTGTTTTTATTGCTTGTGTCTCACAGCTATCATTTAAATGTGTTGATGTACCGTGTGCGTTTATATATGTAATTTCTTCTGGTTTTACATTTGCTTCTTCCATAGCTAGTTTCATAGCTCTTGCACCACCTTCTCCTCCAGGTGCAGGTGATGTAATATGATATGCATCTGATGTTGCTCCATATCCTACTATTTCAGCATATATTTTTGCTCCTCTTGCTTTTGCATGTTCATATTCTTCTAATACTACTACTCCAGCTCCTTCTGCCATTACAAATCCGCTTCTTTCTTTGTCGAATGGAATGCTTGCTCTGTTTTTATCTTCTGCTTTTGTTAGTGCTTTTATATTTGTAAATCCCGCTATGCTAAGTGGTGTTATACCTGCTTCTGTTCCTCCTGCTAAAACAACATCTTGATATCCATGTTTAATCATTCTAAAACTTTCACCAATACAGTGAGTTCCTGAAGCACATGCTGTAACCATTGCTACAGATTCACCTTTTGCTCCTATATCAATTGCTACATTTCCTGTTGCCATATTTAATATTCCCATTGGTATATACATTGGTGACACTCTATCTGGTCCTTTTTCATTACATTTTTTGTTTTCTGTTTCTATTGTTTGTATTCCACCAATTCCAGAGCCTACTACTACTCCAACTCTTTCCATGTTTTCTTTTTCTTTATCTAGTCCACTATCTTTCCATGCTTCTCTTGAAGCTATCATTGCATATTGTGAAAATAGGTCTAATCTTTTTGCCTCTCTTCTATCAAAGTAGTCTTCTGGATTGTATCCTTTTACTTCTGCTGCTAATTTTACTTTAAATTCTGATGCATCAAATTTTGTAATTTGGTCTATTCCACATTTTCCTTCTTTGATGCCTTTCCAAAATTCTTCTACATTATTTCCTAATGGTGTGATTGCACCTAATCCTGTAATTACAACTCTTCTTTCCATTTTTTCTTTTCCTTTCTTTTTTCTAATCTTAAAATTACATTACCATTCCGCCATCAACATTTATAACTTGCCCTGTTATATATGAACTTTTTTCTGAACCTAAGAAGTATATTAATTCTGCAACTTCTTTGCTACTACCCATTCTTTTTAATGGTATTTGATTATGTATTGACTCTTTTACACTATCAGATAATACTGCTGTCATATCTGTTTCTATAAATCCTGGAGCTACTGCATTTGCTCTAATATTTCTTGATGCTAATTCTTTTGCAATACTTTTTGTAAATCCTATTATTCCTGCTTTTGAAGCTGAATAGTTACATTGTCCAGCATTTCCTGCAACTCCTACTACTGATGAAAGATTTATAATGCTTCCGCTTCTTTTTTTCATCATGTATTTTGTAACTGCTTTTGTAACTAAAAATGTTCCTTTTAAGTTTATTTCTAAAACTTTATCAAACTCTTCTTCAGTCATTCTCATTAATAAATTGTCTCTTGTGATACCTGCATTATTTACAAGTACATCAATTTTTCCAAATTTCTCAATTGCTTTATCTACAACATTTTGTACTTCTTCTGGATTTGAAACATCTGCTTTTAAAATTAATGTATCTGCTCCTTTTTCTTTAAATTCTTTTTCTAATGCTTCTACATCTGTTTTGTCTGATACATAGTTTATGATTACATCATAACCATTTTCTGCATATTTTAATGCTACTTCTTTTCCTATTCCTCTTGATGCTCCTGTAACAAAAACTGTTTTTTTCTCTTCCATAACTAACCTCCTAAATTTCTTCTAAACTTTCTAAACTGTTTACATTATATGTTGTTGCTTCTTTGTTATCTTTTTTGATAAATCCTGTTAAGACTTTTCCTGGTCCTATTTCAATATATTCTTCTATTCCTTCATCCTTCATAAGTTGTATTGCTTTATCAAATCTAACTGGACTTATTATGTGTTTTGCTAATATTTCTTTAACATTATCTTCTGGTTTGTAATATGTTCCATCTAAATTCTTTATTACTTTTACTTTTTGTTCATTTAATGGTAATACATTAAATTCTATATTTTCTAATTCTTTTTCATATGCTTTTTTTGCTTCTTCTAATTTTATTGTGTGGAATGGTCCACTTGTTTTTAGCTTAATTGCTCTTTTTGCTCCTGCCATCTTTAATAGTTCTATTGCTTCATCTATTGCATCTGTTTCTCCTGATATTGCTGTTTGTACACTGCAATTATAGTTTGCTGGTACTACAAATTTTCCTTGTTCTTGTAATTTGTTGCATATTTCTTCTATTTTTGAGCTTTCTAATCCTATTACTGCTGCCATTGCATATTCTTCTTTTGGCAAAAGATTTCCCATGTAATATCCTCTTTTTTTAATTAACTTTATTCCATCTTCAAAAGAGATTATTCCTGCATATATTAACGCTCCATATTCTCCTAAACTCAAACCTGTTGCAACATCTGCTTCTATTCCTTTTGATTTTAATACTTCTAGCATTGCTAAACTTGTTGTTAAGATTGCTATTTGTGTGTTTTCTGTTTTGTTTAGTTCTTCTTCTGGTCCTTCAAAGCAAATCTTTTTTACATCTATTCCTGATATTTCACTTGCTTTGTCATATATCTTTCTTGCTTCTTCATATTTTTCATAAACGTCTTTTCCCATTCCAACTGTTTGTGCTCCCTGTCCAGGGAATAAAAATGCTCTTTTCATGTTTAAACTCAACCCTTCCTAATTAATTGTAATTATTTTTCAACCATTTTAAATCTCTAATAAGATACTACCCGTATTAAGTCCTCCACCATAGCCAATCAAAATAATTTTATCTCCCTCATGCAATAAATTCTTTTCAAACATTTCATTTGAAGCTATTGGTATGCTTGCACAAAATGTATTTCCTGTATTTTTTATATTCATATACATTTTGTTTTCATCAATCTTTAATCTTGACATCATTGATTTCATTATTTTTGTATTTGATTGATGTGGTACAATATATTTTATATTTTCTAATTTTTCATTTGATTTGTCTAGTAATTCATTGATATTTTTTACTGTATTTGTTACTGCATATTTATATATTTCTTTTCCATTCATTTTTATTTTTTCATTTACTTTGCATGTTAGTATTTCATTTTCGTCTATCTCAGCTTTTATGTTTGACATGTAAACTTTTTCTTTAGTCGTTGTGGATAAAAGTAATGCTCCTGCACCATCTGATAGAATTATTGATGTTCCTACGTCCTGTTCTTCTGTATATTCAGATAATTTATCTACACCTATCACTAATGCTTTTTCTGCTTTTTCTGTCGCTAAATACATTCTAGCTATATCTAAGGCATTTATATATCCACTACATCCTGCTAATATGTCTAAGCAAATGGCCTTTTCGATTTGTAATTCTTTTTGAATTTTATTTGCTATTCCCGGCATTAAGTAGTTTGGTGTTGTTGTTGCTACTATTATTAATCCGATTTGTTGTATTATGTCTTTTGATTGATTTTTTTCTAGGAGATTTTGTACTGCTTTTTTTGCCATTTCTTCTATTGTTTCTTCTTTAGCATAATATCTTTTTTCTATTCCTGTTCTTTTTTCAATATATCCTTCTTCTAATTTTAATTCTTTTTCTAATTGCTGGTTATTTACTTCTATTTTTGGTAAATAACTTCCTGAGCTTATTATTTCTATGTTTCTCATAATTTCCTTTCTGTTTTGTTTTTATTTTTTATAAAAATTACTTTTACACGCTATTTATATTTATACAACATTTTTGAAAATTTTTCTATTGGAATGGGTGGTCAAAAATCTTTTTAAGTTATAAGAACTACAATTTCCTATAATTTTAAAAAAACAGATTAAGTACTTTTAAATATACTTAACCTGCTATTTTTTTATTTCTACTTTTACTATAAAATTATTGCATTTCTTGTCCTTCTACTAGTTGTTCCGCATTAAGTTGTTCTTCATTTCCTTGTTCTTGATTATTTTCTTCTACATTTTGTTCATTATTTGTTCCGCTATTGTTGTTTTGTGCTGAATTAGATACATTATTTGAGTTTGTTGTATTTGAACTATTTGAAGTATTTGAACTTGAGCTATTATTTTGATTTCTTATTCCTCTTGATTCTAGATATTCTTCTGCATCAATTATATTGTCATTTACACTAATATAATAATGTTTTTCTCCTCCACTAATTGTCATATATATATCATCTGCAACTAATCCAAATAACATTTCTCCAGAAGAATTTAGTAATGTATATTTATCATCTCTACCAGCTACTATTACATTATAATCTGGAATAACTAGCAAGCTGTATGCATCTCTACTATTTGAAGCTATATATCCAAAACTGTCATATTCAAAATCTACAACTTGATTTCCGTTTTTATCAAATAATCCCCAATAATTTCCTTTTTTAACTGGTATTAGATTATCTGCTAATAAATATTTACTCTTTATATTGTTTTGTGTAAATCTAGATGTATCAATTCCTATTTGGTCATTTTCAATATATATTTTTATAATTCCATTTGTATCTATAACACCATATCTGTTATCCCTGCTTGCAACATATAAGCCTGCATCGCTATCCATTAATGTTATACTATTATAGATTATATCAACTTTTGTTTGTCCAGTTTTTGATAAAACTCCTACTTGTCGATCAGATTGTACTAAAAAGTCTCCTACACTTGGTAAATAAGTAATATTATCATATTTTGTTTCTAATAAACTTTTTCCATCTGCATCAATAACCCCCATTGCTCTATCTTTTGATACTACTAACATACCATCTAATATCGCTTTTTGATTTGCAAATATACTACTTATCTCTGTATAACCATAATCTAATACATATGGGGTATAAAATTGTACTAAATATGGCAATGTATACATTGTTATTCTATTTGTATCTTGGTCATATGTAAAACTTACATTAAACGCTTCTTGTATCCCTTCTGTTGTTGTATATAGAACTCCATTAATTGCTTTTACTGGATTTTTAATATGTACATATTCGTAATCACTATTATTTTGTGTTAAATCCAATTTATATATAGTATTTGAACCTAATGTAAAGTTTGCCACTTCATTTTCAGATTGTACATAACATTTACTTTGAGTTTCAGATTTATCTGTATAATCTCCATTAAAACTATCATATCCTAAATAACTTGCTATTTCTTTTATTGGTACATAAATTGTTCCATCATCTTCAAATACTAATAATTGTTTTAATTTTTCATTTGCCTGTCCATCTAATGTTAATTTTAGTGTTGTACTTTGAACATATAATAGGTATGAAACAATTCCTACTATTATTAAAACTACTACAATTATTGCTCCTAATATGATTTTTGTAGCCATTTTTTTCTTTTTTTCTTCTTTAGTTTGAAAACTCTCTTCGATTAGATTCATTTGTATCCCACCTTTATTATACTAAAATTATATAGAGCTATTAAATGTTGATTTTACCTAGTATATCCATATTTTTTATAAAACTCTTCTTTAAATGTTCCTAAATTATCATGCTCTATTTCTATTTTAACCCTTTCCATTAATTTAGTCAAGAACCTAAGATTATGAATTGATAATAATCTTACTCCTAATATTTCATTTGCTTTTATCAAATGTCTTATATATGCTCTTGTGTAATTTTTACATGTATAACAATCACATTCTGGATCTAATGGTCCCCAATCTCTTTCATATGTTGCATTTCTAACTACTACTTTTCCATTCCATGTCATTGCTGTTCCATTTCTTGCAATTCTAGTTGGTAATACACAGTCACACATATCTATCCCTGCAATTGCTGCTTCTATTAAGTAATCTGGCGTTCCTACTCCCATTAAGTATCTTGGCTTATCTTTTGGCATTAATGGTGTTGTATATCTTAAAATGTCTAAAAATTCCTCCTTTGGTTCTCCAACACTTATTCCACCTATCGCATATCCTGGTAAATCAAGTTCTATTAAATCTTTCGCACTTTGCTCTCTTAAGTCTTTATAGAATCCTCCTTGGATAATTCCAAACAAAGCTTGTTTGTCAACTGTTTTATGTGCTGCTTTACATCTTTTTGCCCATCTTGTTGTTCTTTCCATAGAATTTTTAGTATATTCATAAGTTGATGGATATGGGCAACATTCATCAAATGCCATTATTATATCTGCACCTAAATCTTCTTCTATTTCCATAACTGATTCAGGTGAAAAGAAATGTTTACTTCCATCTAAGTGTGATTTGAATTCAACACCATCTTCTGAAATTGTTCTTAAGTCTCCTAAACTAAATACTTGGAATCCGCCACTATCTGTAAGAATTGGCCTATCCCAATTCATAAATTTATGAAGTCCTCCGGCTTCTTTTACGATTTTGTTTCCCGGTCTTAGATATAAATGATATGTATTAGATAAAATTATTTGTGCTCCTACCATTTCTTTTAGTTCTTCTGGTGTCATTGATTTTACTGTTGCTTGTGTTCCAACTGGCATAAATACTGGTGTTTGTATATCTCCATGTGGTGTATGTATTATTCCTCTTCTTGCTCCTGTTTGTTTACATTCATGTAATAATTCATATGTTACTGCTGGTTTCATTCTTTCCTCCTTTTGCTACCTTTACTTTTAACAAAGTGAATGTGTATAAAATTTTACGATATTACGAATGTGAATGAAAGAATATTATAAATTCTTTAATTATACAGTAGGAGAATCTCAAACTTGCTTTGAGAGGTGCCTACTTTATAATTTTAGAATTTATTTATTCTGTAATGTTAGCCGAGTAATGAGTAAAATTTTATACACATTCACTTGTTTATTATTCTATGAACATTGCATCTCCAAAACTAAAAAATCTATACTTTTCTTTTACTGCTTCTTTATATGCTTTCATTATATACTCTTTACCTGCCAACGCTGATACTAGCATCAAAAGTGTTGATTGTGGTAAATGGAAATTTGTTATTAAACCATCTATACATTTAAATTTGTAACCTGGATAAATAAAGATTTCTGTGTCATCTTCAATTGGTTTTACCATTCCTGTATTTTCATCTGCAATTGATTCTAATACTCTACATGATGTTGTTCCTACTGCTATTACTCTTCTTCCTTCTTGTTTTGCTTTATTTATTTTATCAACATCTTCTTGTTTAATATAGAAGTGTTCTGAATGCATTTTATGTGCTTCAACTGTATCTTCTTTAACTGGTCTAAATGTTCCTATTCCTACATGTAATGTTACATTTGCAATTTCTACACCTTTTTCTTGGATTTTTTCTAATAATTCTGGTGTAAAGTGCAAGCCTGCTGTTGGTGCTGCAGCTGAACCATCATATTTTGCATAGACTGTTTGATATCTGTCTTTTTCTTTTAAAGATTCATGTATATATGGTGGTAATGGCATTAGTCCAATTTTATCTAAGATTTCATTAAATATTCCGTCATATTTAAATTCTACTTTTCTTGTTCCTCCTGGCATTATTTCTAATATTTCTGCTTCTAAAATACCATCTCCAAAAATGACTTTTGTTCCTACATGTAATTTATTCCCTGGTCTTACAATTGACTCCCAGATATCTCCTTCTATGTTATTTAGTAATAAAAATTCTACTTTTGCTCCTGTTTCTTTTTTTCCATATAGTCTTGCTGGTATTACTTTTGTATTGTTTCTTACTAGCACATCTCCTGGTTTTAAATAGTCTATTATGTCTTTAAATATTTTGTGTTCTATTGTTTGTTCTTTCCTGTTTAAAACCATTAATCTTGATTCGTCTCTTTTTTTGATGGGTGTTTGTGCTATTAGTTCTTCTGGTAGTTCATAATCAAATTCTGTTACTTTCATTTTTTCATCTCACTTTACGTTTTATTTATTTAATTTATTTTTATAGATGTGTCCCAGATTGGACAAAAATGTCTAAACAGAAACGTCCCTAATTGGACATTAATTGGAGTTTTCTTCTTAAATTTTCAAAAATTTCTATTATTTCTTCAATTATATTTTCTGGTTGTTTAAACACATCTTCTATTTTATATGAATAGTCAAAATCGCTATTTTTAGCTGGTTTTAATGTATAAATTTCTGCTGGTAAACCAACATTTCCTTCTGTTGTTTCTATTTCTTTATTCATATAATCTGTATACCATTGTTTTTGTCCCTCTAATCGTTCATTTTCATATCCATATTTTTCATAGTCATGTAACTCTGGTCTATCATAACCATACTCTTGAGCGTTTCTTTCTAAAGAATGTAGAAATTCATGCAAAAATACTTCTTCTGGGAATGTATTTATTCTCGAATTGTATTTATATATATAACTTCTTGAATCATTTGGTAATCTGATATTTGAAAATCCTATTCCATAATAATCCATAGAACCTAATCCTATCCAATCTTTTACTTGGATATCATTTTCATGTTCTTCGTCTCCGCAATCTTATTACGACAAATATATGGTCATAATCACCTTCTGCTATTGTGCTTTTAATTTGTTCTTCCACATCTTCTGGTGCTACATAATACCCAAATTCATTGTCATATGATAGCTTTGTTAATGGTGTTTCAACTTGATAGACATCTACATCTGCCGTCATTTTTCCTTTTGATAATTCTTCACATGAGTTTTGAAATCTGTTTAAGGTATTTTTTATGTCGTTAATGTCACTCTGTGTTACATTCAGCTTGATTCTTTGTCCGTTTACTGTTACATCTGTTGTTTCAAATATAAAGCATGCAAATTTCCAATTGTTATCATTTTTACTTGCAGTTCCTTCTTCTATTGTAAAATCTGAAAACCATGCTTCTCCTTTTGCTTGTCCTAAATATCCTCCTAATCTAAATCCAATATTTACTTCTTCTCTATTTTTACTATTAAAAATTAATTCTATTTTTTGCCAATCTTCTGTTCCAGATACTGCAACAGATCTTTCAGTTGTTCCTTCTATTGCAATTTGTGCTCCTACTCCAGATAACATGTCTTGTGCTTCTACTCCATTTGTTTTTACCATGCATGTTACTTTATATGGAGTGTTTTTTTCTACTTGTACTGTTTTATAAAACATTGCATCATTGTAGTCTGGTGATTCTATCTTATAACTTCTTGTGTTACTATATTTTATTTTGCTATCTCTTTTGAAGTTTGAAGTATATAAATCCACCTCACTTCTAACAAAGTCATTAAAATTATTTGATTGATAATATTGATATGCAAAGTATAGTAATACAAGTAGAATTATCAGTGTAATAAAATATGCTATTCTACTTTTTAATGTTTTCTGTCTTTTTGGCATAAAAGTTCCCCTCGTTCTTTAGTTACAGGGATTAAGGGGACGGTCCTTAAAATCCCTGTTTTTAGGGATTTTAAGGACCGTCCCCCTAATCCCTCTTTTCTTATTTTTGTTTTAAGCCTTTCATTGTTAAGTTAATTCTTCCTTGATCATCTATATCAGTTACTTTTACTGTTACTTTATCTCCAACATGAAGTACATCTTCTATGTTTTTAATTCTTTCTTTAGAAATTTGAGAAATGTGTAACAATCCTTCTTTTTCTCCAAAACCTAAATCTACAAATGCACCGAAATTCATTATTCTAACAACTTCTCCATAGTAAATTCCGCCAACTTCAACTTCTCTTACTATGTCTTCTACCATTTCTAATGCTCTTTGTGCTTTTTCTTTTTCTGTTGAGTATATAAGTACTTGTCCATCTTCTTCAATATCTATTTTTACTCCTGTTTCATCAATTATTTTATTGATTGTCTTTCCACCTGCTCCAATTACATCTTTTATTTTATCAACATCAATTTTTGTACTTACAATTCTTGGAGCATATTTAGATATTTCTTTTCTTGGCTCACTTATTACTGGAAGCATTACATCTTCTAATATATGTGCTCTTGCTTTTCTAGTTTTAGCAAATGCTTCTTTTATGATGTCATATGTTAATCCATCACATTTAATGTCTACTTGAATTGCTGTTATACCTTTTTCAGTTCCTCCAACTTTAAAGTCCATGTCTCCAAAGAAATCTTCTAATCCTTGGATATCTACTAGCATAACATAATCTTTGTCATTATCTGGATTTGTTACTAAACCTGTTGAAATACCAGCAACTGGTCTTTTTATTGGAACACCTGCATCCATTAAACTTAATGTGCTTCCACATATACTTGCTTGTGATGTTGAACCATTTGAAGATAATACTTCTGATACAACTCTTATTGCATATGGAAATTCTTCTTTTGATGGTAATACTGGAACTAATGCTTTTTCTGCTAATGCTCCATGTCCGATTTCTCTTCTTCCTGGTCCTCTTGATGGTCTTGCTTCACCTACGCTGTAACTTGGGAAGTTATAGTGATGCATATATCTCTTAGATTCTTCTGTGTCGATTCCATCTAATGTTTGTTCTTCACTTATCATTCCTAAAGTTGCAACTGATAATACTTGAGTTTGTCCTCTTGTAAATAATGCACTTCCATGAGTTCTAGGTAATAATCCAACTTCACATGATAATGGTCTTATTTCATCTAATCCTCTTCCATCTACTCTTTTATGCTCATTAAATATTAATTCTCTTACACATTTCTTTTCAACTTTGTAGATAGCTTCTCCAATGTCTTGTTTGTGCTCTTCAAATGCTTCTTCTCCAAATTTTTCTGTATAAGCATTTTCAATTTTTTCTGTTAATTCTGAGATATTATTATCTCTTTTTTCTTTATCTGCTTCTTGAACTTTTTCTTTCATTTCATCTTTGAAATTAGATTCAACAAATTCATATACATCATGGTCAACTTCAAATGATTTATATTCAAATTTTGGTTTTCCAATGTCTTTTTGAATTTTCTTTATGAATTTACATATTTTCTTTATTTCTTTATGTGCTTCTTTGATTGCTTTTAACATTACATCATCTGGAACTTCATTTGCTCCAGCTTCTATCATTGTTATTTTCTTTTCTGTTGCTGCAACAGTTAATGTTAAATCTGATTTTTCTCTTTGTTCTTCTGTTGGGTTTATAATGATTTGTCCATCAACTAATCCAACATTTACTGCTGCTGTTGGTCCATTAAATGGTATGTCAGAAATTGCTAAAGCTGTTGCCGCACCTATCATCGCTGCAACCTCTGGTGAATTATCTTGTTCTACACAAAGAACTGTTCCAACAACTACAACATCATTTCTAAAATCCTTTGGGAATAGTGGTCTTAATGGTCTATCTATTGCTCTTGATGTTAATATTGCTTTGTCACTTGGCTTTCCTTCTCTTTTTAGAAATCCTCCTGGTATTTTTCCAACTGCATATAATTTTTCTTCAAAATCTACTGATAGTGGGAAGAAATCAATTCCTTCTCTTGGTTCTTTTGAAGCTGTTACTGTTACTAATATACATGTATCTCCATAACGTACTAATACGCTTCCATTGGCAAGTCCTGCCATTTTTCCTGTTTCTATTACAAGTTTTCTACCTGCTAATTCTGTTTCATATGTTTTAAACATTTTATTACTTCCTTTCTTGCACCTATTTTTCTAAATAAGTTTAAATAGATTGTAACCTCTATAATGTATTAATTTTTACTTGAAATTTTTTGTTCTTATAAAGTTATTTGATTTGTTATAATTAGTACATTATACAAGCTACTTTACCTATTTTAAACTTATTTATTTTTACTTTTATTAGTATTTACATTTTTGAATTAATTATGATTTTAGAATTTAAAGTTTTTTTACTTACAAAAGCCCATGTCTAATAAACATGGGACTTTCATAAAATTATTTTCTTAATCCTAATTTTTCAACTATTGCTCTATATCTATTAATATCTTTTTTTACTAAGTAATTTAATAGATTTCTTCTTTTACCAACCATTTTTAAAAGACCTCTTCTTGAATGATTGTCTTTTTTATGGATTTTTAAGTGTTCTGTTAGTTCGTTGATTCTTTCTGTTAAAAGAGCTATTTGAACTTCTGGTGAACCAGTATCGTTTTCATCTCTTTTATATGTGCTTATAATTTCTTGTTTTCTTTCCTTTGTCATTTTTACACCTCCTATTTTTGTTTTATTCCTTTAACTGAGCTTAAGTTTAGGTGCTTTACTTGAAGCTAAGTAAAAGGCATGTCATTTTTGACATACCTATTTTACTATATTTTTTTGAATTTTTCAAGTGTTTTAGCAAATTTTATCTTAACATGATGAATTTACATTATTCTAGGTCTGTCCCTTTTGGCATAATTTTTGACAAATCTGGCACGTCCCTAAAAGACTAATTTTTCTTCTACCCAATTTGCAACATCATCGATTTTTAATCTTATTTGTTCCATTGTGTCTCTGTCTCTTATTGTTACTGTGTCATCTTCTAATGTATCAAAGTCAATTGTTACACAATATGGTGTTCCTATTTCATCTTCTCTTCTATATCTTTTTCCTATACTTCCTGCTTCATCATAGTCACACATAAATTTCTTTGATAATTTTGTATATACTTCTTTTGCTTTTTCTGATAATTTCTTTGATAATGGTAGAACTGCAACTTTGTATGGTGCTAATACTGGATGTAAATGTAGTACAACCCTTGAATCATTTTCATCAATTTTTTCTTCATCGTAACTATTGCATAAAAATGCTAAAGCTACTCTATCTGCTCCTAATGATGGTTCTATACAATATGGTACGTATTTTTCTCCAGTTTCTGCATCTGTATATGTAAAGTCCTCTTTAGAAACTTTCATATGGCTTTTTAAGTCAAAATCTGTTCTGTCTGCAATTCCCCATAATTCTCCCCAGCCAAATGGGAATGCAAATTCAATGTCTGTTGTTGCATTACTATAGTGTGATAATTCTTCTTTTGAATGATCTCTTAGTCTAATATTTTCTTTCTTCATTCCTAGACTTAATAACCAATTTTCGCAAAATTCTTTCCAATATTTGTGCCATTCTAAATCTGTTCCTGGTTTGCAGAAAAATTCTAATTCCATTTGTTCAAATTCTCTTGTTCTAAATGTGAAATTTCCTGGTGTTATTTCATTTCTAAATGCTTTACCAATTTGAGCAATACCCATTGGTATTTTTCTTCTTGTTGTTCTCATAACATTTTTAAAATTAACAAATATACCTTGTGCTGTTTCTGGTCTTAAATATATTTCAGAAGTTTTATCTTCTGTTACACCTTGAAATGTTTTAAACATCAAATTGAATTTTCTTATATCTGTAAAATTTGTTTTTCCACAATTTGGGCATGGTATCTTATTTTCGTTTATAAAGTTAATTAATTCTTCGTCAGACATTCCATCTGCTATCATATCTTTGCCTTGCTCATGTGCCCATTCTTCAATTAATTTATCTGCTCTGTGTCTTGTCTTACATTCTTTACAATCGATTAATGGGTCTGAAAAACCTCCAACATGTCCTGATGCTACCCAAGTAGTTGGATTCATTAATATTGCCGCATCTAGTCCTACATTGTATTCATTTTCTTGTATAAATTTTCTTCTCCATGCTTCTTTTACATTATTTTTTAGCTCAACTCCTAATGGTCCATAGTCCCAAGTGTTTGCTAGTCCTCCATAAATTTCTGATCCTGGATAAATGTATCCTCTGTTTTTGCATAGTGCAACTAGTGTGTCCATTGATTTTAACATAAAAATTCCTCCCTTTAATTTTATTTGCGCTAACATATGAAAGTTTTTTATAAGTACAAGTAATGTGCAAGATGCTGATTTTTACCAATTTCTTTAAATTGATTAAAATTATTAGATTGTGCATTTTTGATAATTTTATCAAGCTGAAGGTGTATGTTTATACATCGAAGTTTGATAAAATTGAAAAAATGTGCAGGCTGATGATTTTAATCGATTTAAACAAAAAAACTTTCATACCTAGCTTAATATACTAGCTAGGGACGAAAGTTATATTCCGCGTTTCCACCCTAATTCCTAAAACTTAGATTAATATTAAAATTAATTGAAGTTTTAAGCACCTTAATTTTGTATGTTACTCCAAAGCTCCCCATATGCATTTATTATTGGTATTTCACCATCACCAATTCTCTAAAAATAAATGTTATCATATTTTTTCTTTTTCACAGCAACTATTTTGTTGTCAATATTATATGTTCTAATTTAAGAAATGTCAAGCGTTTTGTTGGCGAAATTCTTTACAAATACTTATTATGTGAGTCTAAATTTGTAAAACTCATACTTTTAAATTTATCAAACCATATCTATAAATCTATCCGCCAATTCATAAAATCTCATTCCATTAGAAGCTTTAAACAAAACTACATCTCCTGTCTTTGTTTCATTTTTCAACACTTCTAAAATTTTATCTTTATCTTCAAAATAGTATATATTTTCTTTCTTCATTCCATCTTTTAAAGCTTCCTCTGCAATTAATTTTGCATTTTCACCTGCACAAATTAAAATATCTAGATTGTTTTTATATACCTCTTCTCCAACAAGTCTGTGAAGTTTTTCTGCATATTCTCCTAATTCAAACATATCTCCTAAAACTGCAATTTTTCTGTTATTTTTGAATGATGATAAATAGTTTAGACTTGCTTTCATTGCTTCTGGGCTTGCATTATATGCATCATTTATAACTTTTATTCCATTTATTTCTTTTATATCCATTCTCTTTTTAGTTAATTCAACATTTTTTATTCCAGTAATTATTTTATTAATGTCTATATTTAAAGCAATTCCAACTGTTGTAGCACATAAAGAATTTAATACAAAATGCCTTCCTGCAATTGGAACTTCTACGTCCATTTCTTTTCCATCTATTTCACATTTATATGTACTTTTTTCTTGTTCTAAAATTATATCTTTAGCCATTATATCGCTTTTGTTTTCTATTCCATATGTAATAATTTTTCTACTATCTTTGTTTTCCAAATACCATTTGTGTAGCAATTCATCATCATTATTTATAATTATTGTTGGATTCTCTGCTCCGTCTAATATTTCTAATTTAGCTTTTAAAATATTTTCTTTTGAGCCAAGATTTCCAATATGTGATGTTCCTATATTTGTTATCACACAAATATTAGGTTTTGCAATATTACTTAAAAGATGAATTTCTCCAAAATGATTCATTCCCATTTCTAATATCATTATTTCTTCATCTTTTAATCTTAAAATTGTGAATGGCAAACCTATGTTATTGTTGTTATTACCTATTGTTTTTAATGTTTTGTATTTTTGTGATACTACACTTGCAACCATGTCTTTTGTACTTGTTTTTCCAACACTTCCTGTTATAGCGATAACTGGTATATTATTAATTTCTCTTTTATATGAAGCAATTTTATAAAGTGCTTGCATAGTATCGTCTACTTTTATTATTGTTTTATTATCTAAATCTTTTAAATCTTCGTTAGAAAATTCTATATCTTGTACTATTACACAATCTGCTCCGTTTTTGAAAGCATCTTTCCAAAATATATTTCCGTCAAATTTTTCACCTTTTATAGCAACATATGTATCTCCTTTTTGTATGTTTCTTGTATCTCTTGAAAAGTTTTCACATTCTAATTTTTCATTTCCTTTAATTAATTCTCCTTTTGTAACTTTTAAAATATCTTCAACTGTTAAATTCTTCATTTTCATTTGCCTCCTTGATTATCATCTTATCTTTATTATATATTTTATAGCAAATGATATATTTAGATATTTTGAAGTATATTGTGGGGACCTTTCTAGAAAATGTTTGAACGTTAGTGAATTACATTTTCTTGAATGGGGATTACGAAAAAATATATAAATATATCATTTGCTAATAAAAAAAAATTATAAATAAGCTGTGAATTGTAACAATATATTAGAAATAAATTCAATTTTTTTGCAGGATAAAGACATGAAAAAATTTTTCTAATGTCTATATCCATTGAATTATCTAGCTTTAGAGATGGTTGATGTATCAAAATTACGTAGTATTTTGAATATCTCAACTGTCTCTTTTTCTACATTTCTTGAAAT
>CALXKC010000006.1 GCA_944388775.1 uncultured Clostridia bacterium
AACATATTTCATATGCTTTTTCTAGTTTTTAAATATTTACATAAATTGACTTTTCGCTAGAAATTTGGTACAATATATTCGGTATTTGGTGTAGTATATATCAAAGTCAGATTTACTTTGATAGATGTGTATATGCACAAATACACTATTATGAAAGGAGATAAAAACTATTAATTAAAAATATTGAAAAGGAGGATGTTATATTGAAACGAGGGTTATTAAAATTAGTACCTACACGGTATCTATGCCCATATTGTGGTGAATGGCATTCTTGGGGTACACATGAATTAATCTATTACAATTCAAGCTGTAAAGCAAGGTTTACTCCACATTATTCTGATGATGAATATAGAATTTATCTCAATGAAAATCGCCTTTATTATTACGTTTCAAGCCCGTGTAGTCAAGTTGATTATTCAGTCAGCGGAAGTATCGATATTTCACATATTCATGAAAGTATAGATGAACCAATTGTTACTTTTGAGACTGACTTTGTAACGAGTAGCACGATTCATAATACTGAATGTAGAAGCCATTGTAGTTTTTCTGATGATTGTAATTTTAGCAGATTATGTACTAGTGGCGATGGGCGTCATATAAAAGTCAAATTTGGATTTGAATTTGAAGAAGATGATTACAACAGAATTGTCAAACCGGCTCTCCTTGCACGTAAGGAGAAAGAGCTTGAAGAACGTGAAGCGACACTTGAACTCAAAGAAGCAGAACTCGAGAGTCGTGAAGCTATTATAAGGCAGAATGAAACTATCTTAAAACAAACAATGGAGGATTCAACTATGGAAAAAACAAGGAAGGTAACAAAAACAACTATCTGGGATCAGCTCTACAAACATGCACCGGAAGAAAATATCGAGATATTAAAAGAGTGGGCCAGCAAATACAAACCCACATTAAAGTGGGCTATGCCGGTAATAAGCATTTATGCTGCTTATCGGATTCTGAACTCTAAGGATTCCAATCTTACTGTCGAAAATATTGACGGCGAGTGCGAAAAAAAGCTTGGGTTCAGCCTTGACCTTCTTAAAGACAAAAAAGCTCTCAGTGAGCTGATGGTCCTTGGTGGTTTGTCTGCTGGGGCATATGCAGCTATAAAAGCTGTTTCAGCTATCTACAAAAAAGATGATGAAACAGATGTGTCTGTGGAGGAAATAGAAGCAGGCATGGACAAGCTGGACGGAGTTTCTAAAAAATTTGGCTGGATTCAGCCTAAAACTGAAGCATTGCTTCCTATCGCAACTTCTGTCATCATTGTATATGTGATGACTCAGAAACCCAAATGGTTCGAAGTTGTAAAAGATAAAGCAAGCAAACTTGGTGGAAACTTATCTACCAGAGCATCAGTGTATCTTGATATGGCGAAACTCTTTGTCGCTGACAAGCTGCACATTGATCTGAACAATGAAGAGGATGCTCAGAAATTTAAGAAATTTGCACTTCTTGGAGCAATTGTCGGTGTCGGGGCTCTTATCTACGGAAAGAAAATTTTCGGAGATAAAGCTGTTTCCGAAGATGGTGAAGCAAAGAACGAAAGAAATGAAAAGCTTGAAGCTTTCATCTCTCAGGTACTTTCTATCATGGAAAAACTTATGCCGACAGCTTTTGCTGGAGCTACAACCTTCTTGGTTACTAAACATGTGCTGAAAGCTAAAGAAGATGTAGTTGATGTTGAAGCTAACGAAGAAGCTTCTCCTGAAGAGGCAGAAGAAAAAGCAACTCCTGAAGCTGAAGAAACTGTTCCTGCTTCTACCAAGGAAGTAGATGAGAAATAGTTTAATTAAATAATAGTTTTTATCTCACTGAATAGACCCTAGGGCAGTGCCCTAGGGTCTATTCCATGTCTTTTCAGACATATAAAGTATCTCTTTAAATTCCTGCTTGTTTTCTAACTTCTTCAGCAAAATTTTCTTCTTTTTTCTCGATTCCTTCACCTTTTTCAAATCTTGCAAATTCTACTACTTCTGCGTCATTTTCTTTTAATACTTGTGATACTTTTTTATTTGGATCTTTAACAAATGCTTGGTCTACTAAACAAATTTCACTAAAGAATTTTCCAATTCTTCCTTGTACTATTTTTTCTGCAATTGCTTCTGGTTTTCCTTCATTCATTGTTTGAGCTTTTAATATTTCTTTTTCTTTTTCAACTCTTT
This sequence comes from uncultured Clostridia bacterium, assembly GCA_944388775.1. Lineage (GTDB taxonomy): Bacteria > Bacillota > Clostridia > TANB77 > CAG-508 > CAG-269. The sequence goes on from CALXKC010000006.1 coordinate 2,166, forward strand.
CTGCAGGAACTGATTGTTCATTTAAATATTCTGGTCTTGCTGCTGCAATTTGCATACAAATGTCTTTTGCAACTTCTGGAGTTCCTTTTTTCATATTTACTAAAACTGCTATTTTTCCATCTCCATGGATGTATTTTTCAACTAATCCTTCAGATTCAAATCTTGCAAATCTTCTTACAGTCATATTTTCTCCAATTTTAGCTATTTTATCAACTAAAACTTCATTAACTGTTTTTCCTGGTACTTCAATTGAATCTTGTGCTAATAGTTCTTCAACATCTTTTGGATTTTTTTCTACCACTTGTTTTGCAACATTCATTACGAATGTTTTAAATTCTTCATTTTTTGCTACGAAATCTGTTTCTGAATTAACTTCTACAATTGCTCCTACTTTTCCATCTTCTGAAATATATGCTTCAACTAATCCTTCTGCAGCAATTCTTCCAGATTTTTTAGCTGCTTTTGCTATTCCTCTTTCACGTAATAATTCAATTGCTTTTTCCATATCTCCATCTGTTTCTGTTAAAACTTTTTTGCAGTCCATCATACCTGCACCTGTTTTTTCTCTTAGTTCTTTAACTAAACTTGCTGTAACCATCTTAAATTCCTCCTTTTATTTTAAGATAAGGGACACTTTTTATTAGAAAATCTAATTACTATATTAAAAAATGCCCCTTTCTTTAATTTATATCTTTTTATAATTTTGTTGGAAAAGAATTAAATTTTGGCAAGGAAAATTTTATTTAAAAGGCAAGGGCGCATACTTTTTGTATGTAATCGCGTTTTAAATGAAATTTGACGTAGCCAAAATTGTAATTATTTTTCAACAGATTCTTCTTCAGCTGTTTCAACAACTTCCTCAATACTTGTAGGTTCTTCAGTTTCTACTTGTTCTTCAGCTTCTGCTTCAGGTTCGAAACTTTCTCCTTGTTTTCCTTCAATAACTGCGTTTGCTATAACATCTGCAATTAAGCTAACTGCTCTTATAGCGTCATCATTTCCTGGAATTGGGTAATCCACTTCTTCTGGATTACAGTTTGTATCTACTAATCCTACTACTGGAATTCCTAATTTTTTAGCTTCTAATACAGCTATTCTTTCTTTTTTAGGATCTACTAAGAAAATAACTCCTGGTAATTTATCCATTTCTTTGATTCCACCTAAGTTTCTTTCTAGTTTTTCCATTTCTTTTTTAAGTAAGATTACTTCTTTTTTAGGTAATACATCAAATGTTCCATCTTCTGCCATTGTTTCTAAGTCTTTTAATCTTTGTACTCTTGCACGGATTGTTTCAAAGTTTGTTAGCATTCCTCCTAACCATCTTTGATCAACATAGTACATTCCACATTTGATTGCTGCTTCTTTCATGCATTCTTGTGCTTGTTTTTTTGTTCCTACGAATAGAACTGTTTTCCCTTCTTCTGCTTGTTCTTTGATGAATGCATATGCTTCATCTAATTTTTTTGATGTTTTTTGTAAATCGATGATGTGAATTCCGTTTCTAGCTTGGAATATGTATTCAGCCATTTTAGGATCCCATCTTCTTGTTTGGTGTCCAAAGTGTACACCTGCTTCAAGTAATTGTTTCATTGCAACTACTGCCATTTTTTATTCCTCCCTTTTTGTTATTTCTTCCACCTTAAGTTTTTGTTTCTTAGGACCTTTTTTTAAGGCACTTCCCGTAAAACTAGCTTAGGTGTGTTTAATACGCACATTATTGTATCAGATTTTTTTATAAAAATCAAGTGTTTTATTGCTATTTTTCACTTTTTATTATATAATGTCAATACAATTCAAAGCTAATCTGATAATTACTAATGATATATTTATATATTTTTCCGTAATCCCCATTCAAGAAAATGTAATTCACATACGTTCAAACATTTTCTAGAAAGGTCCCCACAATATACTTCAAAATATATAAATATATCATTAGTTAATCACAAATATCAAATGGTTATGAATTGTGAATAATGTTATCACGAGAAAGGATTGTGAGAAAATGAAAGAAGTAAAAATTGGACGAGTTTACCGTCATTTCAAAGGTAATTATTATTTCGTAGAAAATGTGGCTTATGACTCGGAAACTAAAGAAAGAATGGTAGTTTACAAACCTTTATATAATAGAGATGATGGACGCTTCATTTGGGTAAGACCTGAGAAAATGTTTTTAGAAGAAATACCTGAAAGACCTGATAACATTACTGGTCAAAAGGTAAGATTTGAATTAGTAGATGATATCGAAAAGAACTATTTAAAAGATTAATAGATTTGGGCAAAATTTTAAAGATGTGTCCCAAAATGGACAAAAATGTCCAAAAAGAAACGTCCCCAAATGGACAAAAGGAGGATAATTTATGATAGATATTAAATTTTTAAGAGAAAATCCTGATATTGTAAAGGAAAATATAAAGAAAAAATTTCAAGACCAAAAATTGCCTATGGTTGATGAAGTTATTGAATTAGATAAGAAAAATAGAGAGGCTCAATTAAATGGTGATAATTTAAGAGCTGAAAGAAAAAGTTTAAGTTCAAAAATTGGTGAACTTATGAAAGCTGGAAATAAAGATGATGCTGAAAAAATAAAAGCACAAGTTCAGGAAATTAATAGTAAATTAGAAGAAAATGAAAAGTTAGAAAGTCAATATTCAGAAGAAATCAAAACTAGAATGATGAAAATCCCAAATATTATGCATGAATCAGTTCCTATTGGTAAAGATGATAGCGAAAATGTTGAAATTCAAAAATTTGGTGAACCAGTTGTTCCAGATTATGAAATTCCTTTTCATGGTGAAATATTAGAAAATTTAGGTGGATTAGATTTAGATAGTGCAAGACGTGTTTCTGGAAATGGTTTTTACTATTTGTTAGGTGATGTTGCAAGACTTCATTCTGCTGTTTTAACTTATGCAAGAGATTTTATGATTAATAAAGGATTTACTTATTGTATTCCACCATATATGATTAGATCAGATGTCGTTACTGGTGTTATGAGTTTTGAAGAAATGGATGCAATGATGTATAAAATTGAAGGTGAAGATTTATATTTAATCGGTACTTCTGAACATTCAATGATTGGAAAATTTAAAGACCAAATTTTGAGAAAAGAAGATATGCCTTATACGATGACTTCATATTCTCCTTGCTTTAGAAAAGAAAAAGGTGCTCATGGTATAGAAGAGCGTGGAGTTTATAGAATTCACCAATTTGAAAAACAGGAAATGATTGTTGTTTGTGAGCCAGAAGATAGCTGGAATTGGTATGATAAGATGTGGTCTTATACAGTTGAATTCTTTAGAAGTATGAATATTCCTGTTAGAACTTTGGAATGTTGTTCTGGAGATTTAGCTGATTTAAAAGCAAAATCTTGTGATGTTGAAGCATGGTCTCCAAGACAAAAGAAATATTTTGAAGTTGGTAGTTGTTCTAATCTAACAGATGCTCAAGCTCGTAGATTAGGTATTAGAATTAAAGGCGAAAAGGGTAATTATTTTGCTCATACTTTGAATAATACTGTTGTTGCCCCACCTCGTATGCTTATTGCTATTGTGGAGAATAATTATCAACCTGATGGTAGTGTTATTGTTCCAGAGGTTTTAAGACCTTATATGGGTGGACTTGAGAAAATAATGTCTCATTAGGGACGTTTCTCATGCGACATTTTTTATAGAATATTTTTATATAACATCTATAATTGTTAATATTTATAGGTGTTATTTTTTTACCTCGAATTGTTATATTATTTTTCTTGCTTTTTTTATGTTTCCATGTTATACTTTTTCCGTAAGTTTTTATGGTAACTCAACAACAAATAAGTATTTCTTATTTTCAAAAGGAGTGGACATTATGAATAAGTGTGTAACAGTTATTGTAGGAACAAAATGGGGCGATGAAGGTAAAGGTAAAATCGCTGCAAGAGAAGCAAAAGATGCCGACCTTGTCATCCGGGCTACCGGTGGAGCTAATGCGGGTCATACTGTTGTATACAAAGGTGAGAAATTAGCTTTACATTTGGTTCCCGGTGGTATCGTTTACCCTCAGACCACATGTATCATTGGACCTGGTACTGTAATCGACCCTGACGTACTTTGGTCTGAAATACAAATGTTAAAAAATTGTGGTGTTTTTGACGTTGAAGGCAGATTAAAAATTAGCGGTCGTGCTCATGTAATTCTTCCTTATCACAAAGATTTAGACGAATTGCATGAAAAGATGAAGAAACACCCTGTTGGTACAACTAAACGAGGTATTGGTCCTTGCTATTCAGACAAAGCTAACAGAATCGGCATCAGAATGTATGACCTTCTTCTTCCTGAAATTGAACTTGAGAAAAAGATTAAAGAAGCTACTAAACTTCATAATCAGGCATTTAAGGAAAATGGGATGGAAGAAAAGATTATAGATGTTAGAAAGTTAGCAATTCGTTGTCGCTTACTCGGCTTAAGACTTGAACGATGCATTACAGACATTGCACCAATTATTGCTGATAAGATTTGCTACAACAAAAAAATTGTTGTTGAAGGTGCGCAGGCTTTCAGACTGGATTTGGACCATGGAGATTATCCAATGGTTACAAGCTCACATCCTGTAACAGCTGGAACACTTTGTGGTGCAGCTTTGCCTCCTCAGGCGTTAAAAACCGTTATAGGTATCGATAAGGCTTATAACAGTCGTGTTGGAAATGGTCCATTTCCAACAGAGCTTCCTGCATCCATCGATGAGAATGGAAATGTTATTAAAGGTGCTAAACCTTTAGAAGGTGATGTTGTTCGTGATCTTGGTCATGAATACGGAACAACAACAGGTAGACCGCGTAGATGTGGATGGATGGACGCCGTTATTCTACGTTCAGCTAAATACACTTCAGGAATTGATTACTTGTGTATCAATCATCTTGATACATTAGGAGAAATCGGTAACAAACTTGGATATGTGAAGGTTTGTGTTGGCTATCTTTATCAGGGGCACATGATTGATTTTTACCCTGATGACATTGAGCTCACACATGAAATTCCTGAGCCTATTTATGAAACTTTAAATGGTGGCTGGACAATCGATTCTTCCTGCGAAACTTATGAAGACTTGCCTGAATTAGCAAAAGCTTTCATAAAAATCGTTGAAGATGCATCTGGTATACCGGTTAAGTATTTAGGCACAGGACCTGCCAATGATGATCTCATTGTGAGAGAAGATGTTTAAAACAATTTTTTAACTGTTACCATTAAACTTACAAATTGAGTTACAAAGAAGAGGGCTTTTCATTATGAAATAGCTCTCTTCTTTGTTGTAAAATTGACATAATTTTCTTTTTGTTGTATAATACTTATGATACTGAAAATTCATATTCAAAAAGAAAGAGAGGTTATTATGTATTATCATTTTTCAACCACATCATCGCTGCCCTTTAGTAAAGGGGAAGTTGCAAGTAATCTTGCTACTATTGGATTGGAAGCTTCTTCAGAAGAAACTGAATTAGACTTTCATAAATCTTATTGTTCTGATGGTGTTACAAAAATACCGCTTTATATCGAGTCTTCCATTGATGAAGACAAATATACAGCTATTCAGAACAACATCATTAGTGTAAAACGTAATACTAAGGCCGTTTTGCTTGTGGACGATTTGGACTTTTTCATGACTTTGCTTCATGATTCTAGGTTTCAGCATCCTGAAGAAGAACTTGAAGGAAGTTTTTGTATTCTTGATAACATGACTATTCACTGGATATCAGATGATAACGATGTTGTCTTGGCTACAATTCAAGAATGGAAAGATGATTAACAAATAATCACTTTTACCACATTAGATTGTTTTTTTAATCTAATGTGGTAATTTAATATTAAGATGTGTTATAATAAGTAATAATTAAATTTAAAGAAAGGAGAAAGTGCAATTATATCACTAGCACTTGTATATAATTATTATGATAGTAAAAAACCCAAAATTTGAAATATCAGCAGTTGGTCCAAAGCAATATCCAAAAAATGGATTACCAGAAATTGTTTTAGTTGGAAAATCCAATGTTGGAAAATCTAGTTTTATAAATACAATGATTAATAGAAAAAAGTTAGCAAGAACCAGTAGCGCACCTGGAAAAACACGTCAAATCAATTTTTATAACATTGATGATACTTTCTATTTCGTTGATTTACCTGGTTATGGATATAGTAAAATGTCTAAAAAAGAACAAGAACAAGTTGGACATTTTATTGAAGAATACTTAGCAAAAAGGCAAGAAATTGCTTTAATTATATTTTTAATAGATATTCGTCATAACCCAACTGACAATGATAGATTAATGTATAGATATATAATTTCATCTGGATTTCCTTGCTTAATTTTAGCTAACAAAGCTGATAAAATCGCTGTTACTAAAGTTGATGGTGTTGTAAAAGACCTTCAAAAGCAATTGAACCCTATTGGAGATATTACGACTTTACCTTTTTCTTCTGAAAGAAAAATTTATAAAGATGATGTTTGGGAATTTATAGATTCGCATTTATTTAATTAGAATAATATCAAAATTTAATTGTATTTTTATTTAATATAAAAGTCATGTAGACAATTGTAAGATAGAAAAGTAAAATTTTCTATCTTTTTTATTCATAATCTTTTATTGTTGTTCATATAATATATAGATATTTTTATAAGGAGACGATGTCATGTTTGATAATTATCCTACAATCCCATATGTTGGATTTAAAGATGAAAATGTAAAAACACCAATAACTTTTACTGCCCAACATCAAGATGTTCAACCCGGAATGGAATATGAAATGAACCCATTGCCTATTTTTGAAAATCCCAATTACATACCTAGTGGAAAATTACAAGATAAAGTTGTAATTATATCTGGTGGTGATAGTGGTATTGGTAGGGCTATAAGTGTGTTATTTGCAAAAGAAGGTGCTGATATTGTAATTAGCTATCTAAATGAACATGAAGATGCAAATTATACAAAACAAATTGTTGAAAGCTGTGGTAGAAGGTGTATTTTAATTCCTGGAGATTTACGTGATGAAAATCTTTCTACATATATTGTTGATACAACAATGAGCCAATTTGGAAAAATTGATGTTTTAATTAATAATTGTGGTGTTCAATTTCCACAAAATAGTATTTTAGATATTTCAAGCCAGCAACTAAGAGATACTTTTGAAACAAATATTTTTACATTCTTTTATTTAACAAAAGCTGTGTTACCACATTTACAAGCTAATAGTAGTATTATCAATACTACTTCTATAACAGCCTTTGCTGGTAAGAAAAATCTAATTGATTATTCATCTACAAAAGGTGCAATTACTGTATTTACTAAGTCTCTTTCATTATCTCTTGCCGACCAATTAATCCGTGTCAATGCCGTTGCTCCCGGTCCTATTTGGACTCCACTTATACCTTCTTCTTTTAATGAACAAGAAGTAGAAATCTTTGGAACTGAAACACCTTTGAAAAGAGCTGGCCAACCTTTTGAACTTGCTCCTGCCTATTTATATCTTGCAAGTGATGATTCAAGATATGTTACTGGTCAAATAATCCATGTAAATGGTGGAACTATTGTGTAACATTCAAAAAGACCATATACCTAGTTTCAAACTAAATATATGGTCCTTTTTTATTCATATTAACAGCAACATTTACATTTGCATTTTTTAATTTTCTTTTTCTTCTTGTGACTCTGCTCTTTTTTCCAATTTAGTAATTGCTTTTAAAGCCTTTGGTCTTTCCAAAACAACAACATGACCACATCCTTGGCATTTAAGTTTAAAATCAACGCCAACCCTTGTAATCTCCCATAACTTACTACCACAAGGATGCTTCTTTTTAGTTCTAACAATATCTCCTATTTTGTAATCCATCTTCTTCTCCTTTTCCGGGATTTTGGGGACGGTCCTCTAAATCCCGGGTTTTAGGGATTCTGGGACGGACCTTTCTTTTTGTTATATGAATTTTATACAAAAGATATTAAATAATAATTTATGCAATTTCGAATGTGAGCTAAGTTATATTAGAAATTCTTAATTAATAAAATGGGAGAATCTCAAACTTGCTTTGAGAGGGGCCTATTTTATTAATTTAGAATTTGTTTATAATGTAGCGTTAACCGAGAAATAAATAAATTATTATTTAATATCTTTTATTGATAATATAATTTAAAGGTCCGTCCCCTGTTCCCTGTTTTCAGGGATTTAGAGGACCGTCCCCTAAATCCCTTTTTCAAATCTTTCTTTAATTCTATCTTTTCCTAATATCTTCATTATTTCATACATATCAGGTGTATTAGTTCTAGATGTCAAAGCAACTCTTAAAACTGTACTTACATCACCAACATGAGCCTCATATTTATCTGGGTTTGCTTTAAATTCCTTAACCTCTTTTGCATACCCCATTTCACCTGCAAGCTCTTTAATTTTTTCAAACCAAGTATCTTTATCATCATTATCATCATAATATTTTTCAATATATAAATCTAATATTTTTTTGATTTTTTCTTTATCATTAATTACTTGATAAGGATAATCTCTTTTTTTGCTATAAAATACATCATCATACATATATTCTATATTTTCTTTTACGTCTGACCATTTAGCAATATCTTTCCTTGGTTTTTTGTTTCCTCTTTCTATTCCAAAAACTTTTAAAGCATAATCTTTATCTTCTAACATTTTGTTTAGTTCTTCATCATGTCTTTCTGCCCATTTTTTTGCTTCATCATACACTTTTTCTGCTGTATATCTTGATATAACAGTTTTACCTATATCAAGTAATTTTACCATATCAAATAAAGCTCCACTTACGCTCATTTTGTTTAACTGTAATTCAAATTCATCTATTGATTTATCTTTATTTGCTCTTCTCCAATTTTCAAAGTTTGAGTTTGCAATATTTAATAAGTATTCTTTAACAGCTTCTTCTGGTATACCTTCTTCTTCGTAATAGCTTACTGCTGCTTCTGCATCTTTTCTTTTACTTAATTTTCTTTTATTTCCATTGTCATTTTTCATAATTGGCGCAATATGTGCATATTTTGGTGCTTTAAAACCTAATTCATGGAATAATTGTAGATGTAATGGTACTGATGATAACCATTCATCTCCTCTTATTACAAGTGTTGTTCTCATTAGATGGTCATCTACTGCGTGTGCAAAATGATATGTTGGAAGTCCATCTGCTTTTATGATAACAATATCTTGGTCATTTTCTGGAAAATCCACATTACCTTTTATTGCATCATGATGTTTGATTTTTCTATCTTCACGTCCTGGTGATTTAAAACGAACAATATATTTTTCTCCATTTTTTATTCTTTCAATTGCTTCTTCAACTGTTACGTTTCTACATTTTGCCCATACACCATAATATCCTGGTCTTATTTTTGCCGCTTCTTGTTTTTTCCTTATTTCTTCTCCTTCTTCAGGTGTACAAAAACATGGATATGCTTTTCCTTGTTCTATTAAGTATTTTGCATATGCTTGATAAATTTCTTTCCTTTCACTTTGCTTATATGGACCATAATTTCCTTTTCCTTCTGTTTCACTAATCATTCCTTCATCTGGCTCTAAACCAAAATCTTTTAATGAAGTTACTATATCTTTTATTCCATTTTCAACTTCTCTTTTTTGGTCTGTATCTTCAATTCTTAAGAAAAAGACTCCTTCTGTTTGATTTGCTAATTTTTTAGCTATTAATGATTGGTATAAGCCTCCTATATGTACAAACCCTGTTGGGCTTGGAGCAAATCTTGTTACAATTGCTCCTTCTTTTAGGTTTCTTTCTGGATATTTTTCTTCATAATATGATATGTCCTTTGCGTCTGGAAATATCAAATCCGCTAAATCCTTGTAATTCATTTATTTATCTCTCCTTTTAATAAAGTTTTGTATATTCATAAATATTCATTTAATATTTTTGCATATTATACTATATATTTATAGGTTTTTCAAGTTTTGTTTTTATTTTAATTTCTTTATGTAATCTCTTGCATATATTAATTATATAATATATAATGTTAAATAATCAGTAAAAGTTTATTTTTAAATAAAAGGAGCAATACAAAATGATAAAAGATAAGATAACAGATGAACAAGTTATATATATTAATATGGATGATTCTGGTAGATTGGTTAAAGGTGAACCTAATGAATTAGTATTTGTTTATGGTGGTGTATTCTTCCTGTCTTTAACAGAACAAGAAAACTTTTCGAGACAATATAAAGCATTAGTTGATTTAATAAAGCCAAAATATTGTAATGATTTTAAAAGTTCTACATTAAATGAAAATTATTGTGCAACTCATAATTATTATAATTGTAAATATTCTTGTCCAGAACTAAAATCTAATATGCTAAAACCTAGCGATAGAAGAAGATTACTGAATTTTATAAAAAAATATGATACATCAGTTGCTGTTGTTTCAAATTATAAAATTAAAGATTCAATTTTTGATAGTAAAGCTTCTAAAGGAAGATTTAAAGACTATATAATTAAAAGAGAAGTTAAAAAGATTGTAGAAAATCTAATTTCTCAAAATAGAATAAATAGCCAACAGCCAGTAAAACTTGTTCTTAATTTAGATGAGCAATCAACAGTTTCTAACGGTTATTATGATTTAGAAAGTTCTATAAAAGAGGAGTTACAATTTGGAATTATGAATTATAATTATGGAATGAGTTTTCCTCCGATACTGTCTTCAGTTAAAGTTAAAATTAAATACAAAAACTCATATTACAACTATCCTGTTCAAGCAGCAGATCTATTAGTTGGTGAAGTTAGACATGCTTATTATAACTATTTACAAAATAATGATTTTGTTGCCTATAAAAAAAGAACAAATTTTTTAAATACTTCTATATATTTGCCGTAAAAAAAGAGCCTCCTGCAGGCTCTTTTCCAAGTAAGTAGGTGTATTCAAAATACACTTAATTTTTCAATCTAATCTTACTTGTACACCGAACAAAGGGGTGTTCCCTTTTGGTATAATAATTGTAACATTTTTTCAAATAAATGTCAACAATCATAATTATATTTTATTCAAGAATATTCAGTTTTATTCAAAATATTAAACTTCCATTATAATCGGAATAATCATTGGGTTTCTTTTTGTTTTCATGAAAATATAATCTCTTAAATTTTCTCTTGCTGCTGATTTAATAGTAGCCCAATCACGTATACCTCTTTCTTCACATTTCTTAATTTCATGTCTTACAACTGATTTCACATCATCCATTAAGTTTTCTGATTCTTTTACATATACGAAACCTCTAGAAATAACATCTGGACCTGCAACTACTTCACCTGTAGATGAATCCATTGTTAAAACAATAACTATTAAACCATCTTGTGATAGATGTTGTCTGTCTCTTAAAACAACACTTCCAACATCTCCAACTCCAAGTCCATCAACTAAAATTCTTCCACTTTGTACTGAACCTGTTAATTCTGCTCCATCTTGGTTTATTTCAAGTATTCTACCATTTGACATCATAATAATATGATCTTTATCAATTCCCATACTTTGAGCAGTTTCACTATGTGCTCTTAATTGTCTATATTCACCATGTACTGGTATGAAATATTTTGGTTTTGTTAATGCTAAAATTAATTTTTGTTCTTCTTGGCAAGCATGTCCTGAAACATGTACCGCTTCTAGTGAACTATATACAACTTCTGCTCCTATTTGCATTAAATCATCTATTACTTTTGAGATGAATTTCTCGTTTCCTGGTATTGGATTTGCTGAAATTATAACTAAGTCATTTGGTGTTATTTTTACTTTTCTGTGGTCTCCAGCTGCCATTCTAGTTAGTGCTGACATTGGTTCTCCTTGACTTCCTGTTGTTATAATTACTAATTGTTCATCTGTGTAAGTATTTATCATGTCAATATCTATAAATATATTTTCTGGACATTCAATATAACCTAATTCTCTTGCTGTTTCTATCATATTTATCATACTTCTACCACATACAGCGATTTTTCTATGATATTTTACGGCTGAATTTACTATTTGTTGGATTCTATGAACATTTGATGCAAATGTTGCAACAACTATTCTTTTTGTACAATGTAAAAATAGTTTGTCAAACACTTCTCCTATTGAGCTTTCTGACATTGTGAATCCTTTTCTTTCTGCGTTTGTACTGTCTGACATTAATGCAAGTACTCCTTGATTTCCTATTTCTGCAATTCTACACAAATCCATTATTTTTCCATCAATTGGTGTGTAATCTACTTTGAAGTCACCTGTGTGTAATATTGTTCCAGCAGGTGTTGTTATTGCAAGCATTACTGAATCTGGTATACTATGTGTACTTCTTATTATTTCAACTTTAAAATTCTTTCCTAATTGTAAGGTTTGTCCTTGCATAATTTCAATTAATGTTGTACTTCTTAATAATTTATGCTCTTCCAATTTATTTCTGATTAATCCTGCTGCTAATTTGGGTGCATAAATTGGTATATTTATTTTCTTTAATAAATATGGTACACTTCCTATATGATCTTCATGTCCATGTGTTATTATTAATCCTTTTATTTTATCAACATTTTTCTCTAAATAGCTGATATCTGGTATAACTAAGTCAACACCTAACATGTCATCTTCTGGGAATGATAATCCGCAGTCTACAACTATGATTTCATTTTCATATTCAAATACTGTTATATTTTTTCCTACTTCATGTAATCCTCCTAATGGGATTATTTTTAATTTTGAAGCTTTGAAAATATCTTGATTGTTTTTTCTTGTTTTTGATGAGCTTCTTTTTTCACTTTTTTCTCTGTTTTCTTTATTTTCTGTATTAAACTCTCTTTTTGTTCTTCTTCTAGTTGTTTTTTTCTCTACTTTTACATTTCCTTCTTCATTATTAACTTTTTCCGCTCTATGAATTATTTCTACTTTATTTGTATTTTCTATTTTGTTTTCGTTTTTATTGATATTTTCTTGTTTTTCTCTTATTCTTCTATTATTTGTTTTTCTAATTCTTTGTCCTCCTTCCCCTGTTTTTCTTGTTCTTCTTTCTTTTTTGTTTTCTAAATTTTCTTCTGTCATAAGTTCTCCTTTCTTCTTATTATATTTTTTTAAATTTCCGCGTTTATTAACCTTTTGCTTCTATTATAAATTATATAAAATCAATAAGACTGTTCATGGACTTTTCATGAACTTCTAAAAACTAATATTAATATGTTTCTCTCTTTTTTGTTTTACATATTGCATACATATCTCTCTTTTTTCTATATGCAATAAATAATATGTTTATCTACATACTAAATTATTCCCTATTTTCTCTCTTTTTATTATAATAGTATGATATAAACTTAAAAATCCGATTCCTATTATTTAATTTTCTCTCTTAAATTATTAAAATAAAGTTTTAAAACATTAATTTTCGTTTCTCTTTAAAAATCTCATTTCTAGCTCTAGGCTAATCGCTGTTTTTGATTATACTATATTTTGTAAAAATTGTCAAATTTAACTTTTAGATCGTTTTTTCTCTATCTGTTCGTATTTCATTAACTATTCTTTCTAAATTGTTAATTAGGAAATCCACATCTTCTTTAGTATTTTCCTCTCCAAAAGTTGTTCTAATAGATGAATTTGCCTCTCTTTCATTTAATCCAATTGCCGTTAATACATGTGAGGCTTGAGTAGATCCTGAACTACATGCAGAACCTGTTGAAACACATATTCCTTGCTCATCTAATTTTAAAAGCATTGTTTCTCCTACTGCTCCATCAAAACAAATATTAGCATTTCCCGGTAATCTATTTTTTATTGTTCCATTAAGTTTAGTATTTTCTATTCTCTCTGTTACTTGTGATATATAGTAATCTCTTAATTCTTTTAAATAATTGGCATGCTCTTCTAAATTGTTTTTTGCTATTTCACATGCTTTTCCTAACCCAACAATTTCAGCAACATTTTCTGTCCCTGCTCTTTTATTATTTTCCTGATGTCCTCCATCAATTAATCTTTCAAATTCAATTCCTTTTTTTACATATAATGCTCCTATTCCTTTTGGTGCATTTATTTTATGCCCTGAGAGTGAAAGGCTATCTATTCCCATTTTTTGAACATCTATTTCCATATTTCCACATGCTTGAACTGCATCTGTATGGAATATTATATTATACATTTTTGCAATTCTTGATATTTCTTCAATTGGCTGAATTGTCCCTATTTCGTTGTTTGCAGTCATAATTGTAATTAATATTGTATCCATACTAATTGTTCTTCTTAATTGTTCTAAATCTATTACTCCATCTTTGGTAACATTTAAATATGTTACTCTAAATCCTTGTTTTTCTAAGACTTGGCAAGTATGTAAAACTGCCGGATGCTCTATTTTTGATGTTATTATGTGTTTTCCTTTTTTACTATATGCTTTAGCAATTCCTTTTATTATAGTATTATCACTTTCAGACCCACAACTCGTAAAATATATTTCTTCTGGATTTGCATTTATTAGTTCTGCAACTTGTTTCCTTGCTTTTTCTATTGCTCTTTTTGCACTTCTTCCAATTGTATATAAGGATGATGCATTTCCATACTCTTCTTTTAAATATGGTAGCATTTCTTCTAATACCTCTTCTTTAATTTTAGTTGTTGCAGCATTGTCAAAATATCTAATATCCATAAATTTAATCATCTCACAATCTTTCACTTTTTTTAATTTAATTAATATATTATAGTATTTTTATTGTTTTTTAGTTACTAAATATTCCAATTTAAAGTTAAATAATGGTTTCATTTATAAAACCTTCACTAAAATCTAATATATAAATATTTTAAAGTATTCGAATGCGACCGAAATAGTTTTAACAAATTCTTAAGATAAAACCGTAAAAGGTCCTGTTTTCGGGTATTGTTACGGTTTTGTCTTTAGCATTTGTTAAACGTGATGTAGGGTAGCCGAGAATCTTTCAAAATATTTATATATTAGATTTTAGTATGCAAATATTTTTATTCTTCTAATATTTCTTTAATTTTCTCCATTTCTCTTATTGCCGCTTGATATCCATATTTATAACACATATCTAATTTTTCAAAATCCAAAAGTCCTGTTTTATCTGTTTCAACAGTTAAAATATAATCACTTAAACTTAGTCCATCTTCTGATATCTTGTTACCCATTATATCTATTGTTCTCATAACTATATCCATAATATTACTTTCTTCTGTAATATCATCTGCCTTAAAATTAACAGCAATTACTTTATCTGCCCCTTGTTTTTTTACTTCAGTTACTGGTATATTATCTAAAACTCCACCATCTAAAAATCTATATTTTTTATATTTACATGGGCAAAAAATCGCTGGAAAACTACTACTTGCTCTTACTGCTTTTCCAATTGTAATCTCACTAATATACTTTTCCTTTTCTTCATCCAAAACATTATTTGTAAATATATATTCTTTTGATGTTTTTATATCTACTGCTGGTATTACCAATGGCATTTTTGTGATATCTGACATTATTTTTATTCCTTTTCTACTTGCTAAGTGGCTATATGCTTCTTCTATTGATTCTCCTGTTTTTAATCCTTTTAAAGAAACTTTTTTATTTTTTACATATCCTCCTATTCCAGATATTATAGGATTAGAACTTATTTCTGTTATTTCTTTTGCATATTTTTTAAAAATTATATAGATATAATATGGTGAATATCCGCATTGCATATAAAGACGCAATTAGCCCTCCTGAACTCGTCCCTCCAATGATATCAATTTTGATTTTATTATCTTCTAATGCTTTTAATACTCCTGCATGTGCAATTCCTCTTATTCCTCCTCCAGATAATGCAATTCCTAATTTCAAGTTTTCACCTTCTTTTATGAAGTTTTCTTTTTTATAGTATTTACTAATTTTATGATTATAAACTAAAAATGTTACAATTTATAGTTTTCATTCATCCAAAAAAGACGAGTAATAAAGTATTAAAAACTTTATAAACTCATCTTTTTTACTTTTCTATATTCTTAAACTCTTAAATCTTCAAAATAGAATTCTCCGAATCCGTAATTAACTTTATGATATACACCCATAAAAGTCGGGTCTATTTCTTCTTGCAAATCATATGTTGGTTCAAGTACAACTTGACCTTGACTATCTACTACTCCCCATTTTCCATCTTTTTTTATTCCAGCATATCCGTATTCATCAACTTCTGTAACTCTATCATATTGATAATCAACTACTATATTTCCTGATTTATCAACAAATCCCCATTGGCCTTGATCGTTCTTTGAAGCAAAGATTGAATTGTTAGGAAATACATCTGTATTTTTTAATTCTTTTCCTTCTTTGTCTAAATATTTTGTTTCATCATTATTATATATCTTTATATAATTGTCTTCTTCTGTTACTGTTGCTCCTTCTAATTCACAAGCTAATGTCATATCTTTTTTATAAATTCTTGTTATTTGATCTGTAACAGTTCTAACTAAATCTGTATTGCCTACTTTCTGAACAGAGTCACATTCAAGATTTATTTTTACTTCATCTTTATCATTTATTACTCCCAATTTTCCGTTTTCATTACTTGCAATAAATAAATCATCATACAAATATTCTATATAGTTATACTTCTCTTCTACTAGTTGTTTTCCTTCATTGTCTATTATTCCATATTTTGTACCTATTTCGTTGTTTATTCTTATTCTATACCTTTCATTTGCAGTATCTAATATAGCTATATCTGCATCTATGTTTGCTTCTGTTCCATTTCCATTGTAAACTGTAGTTCCTTGGTCGTTTTGTGCATATAGATATATTCCAGTAATATCTATTTGATTATATTCCACTGGTACAATTATTTGTCCATCTAATTTTGCTATTCCGTATTTTTTACTTTTTTCAATAATAAATACTTGATTTTTTGAATCATACATTATTGATTGATATTCGTTGTTTATTATATTTTCTGCATTTTTTATTACCCCATATTGTCCATTTTTTGCAGCTATTAAATATACATTTTCATTATCTTCTATTTCTACTATCCTTTCAAGTTCATTAAATTCTGGTTTTAATATTTCTTTTCCTTGATAATCTACATATCCATATCTATATCCTTCTTCAGTAGTATCTGAAACTATATAACCAGAATATTTATATTTATTTTCATCTGTATAATATCCATCTACTGAAATTTGGTCATATGCAATGTCAACTAATTTGTTGCCTCTTATATTAATTACACCATATTTTCCATCTTGTTTAACTAATAACTCGCCTTCTTTATATGGTAAACTATCCAATTCTTCATAAATTGCTTTTGCAATCTTTTTACCTGAATAATCTATTAGCCCATATTTTCCATTTTCAGTATATTTTAATACTGTTTTTTCATACATTAAATCACTTGCTATATTTTTTAATCTTATTGGCTCTACTTTTTCATATTCTGTAAATATTTCTTGTTTTTGTTCATTAAAAATAGTAATATCGTCGCCTTGATAGCATACAAATACTGATTTTTCTGGGTTTGGTATTTTTACATCTGTATAATTTGGTTCAATAATTATATTTTGATTTTTATCAATAACTCCAAAGGTATCGTTTTTCTTTAAAGTAAAATATTGATAATTTTCGATTTTTGCAATTTCATATTTTCTACTATTTTGTTTTATAAAATAATATGATATTGCAATTATTGCTGCAACTACTATTATGACTATTAAACTAACCCATATTCTAAATGTTCTTTTCATCTTTTTCAACCTCTTCTTCAACATTATTTTTACATGCCTTAATTTTTATAATTCTTCTATCTTCATATTCTTCAATTTTGTATGTTACTTTTTCGGTATCTATGATTGGTGGTTCTTCATCATCTTCTGGAATTCTGCCTAATTTATCTTGCAAATACCCTGAAATAGTATCATAGTCACCTTCTGGGATATCTGCATCTAAAAGTTTATTAACATCATATATTGGCAAACTTCCACTTAAAATATAAGTATTATCGTCTATCTTTTCAAATTCTTTTTCTTCTTCATCATATTCATCATAGATGTCTCCAACTAATTCCTCAAGGATGTCTTCCATTGTAATTAATCCTGCTGTTCCTCCATATTCGTCTAGTATTATTGCTATTTGCTTCTTGTTTTTTTGTAATTCTCTAAATACTTCATTTATTAGTCTGTTTTGTGATACAAAATATGCTTCTTTCACAACATTTTTTACTTTAAAAGATTTTTTGTTTATATTTTTCAATACATCTTTTACATATAATATTCCTTTGATTTCGTCAATTGTTTCTTCATAAACTGGTATTCTGCTATAACGATATTCTTCTTGTGATAATTCTTCTAAAAGTTCTTCTGTACTGATATTTATATCAACTGCAAAAATATCTTTTCTATGTCTCATTATTTCTGATACTGTAATATCATTTAATTCAAATACATTGTTTATTAGCTCTTGTTCTTCTCGTTTAATTGTTCCTTTTTCCTGTCCTTGACTTACCATCATTTTTATTTCTTCTTCTGTAACTGATTCTTCTTCGTTTTCTCCAACACCGAATAGTTTAGATACTCCATTTGTACATACTGTTAATAATTTTACAAATGGTGACGTTACTATGGAAATTGCTCTTATTACTCCTATTGTTGCAAATGCTATTTTTTCATAGTGTTTCATTGCTAGTCTTTTTGGTACTAATTCTCCAAAAATTAATGTGAAGAATGATAATATTATTGTTATTACTATAATTGATATGTTTTTCCATGCTGATAAACTTATAAACGGCATTAATTGATATAGGTTTGGTGCAAGCATTTCAGCAAATGTGTCTGATGCAAATGCACTTGATAGAAATCCTGCAAGTGTAATTCCTATTTGTATTGTTGCTAAGAATTTACTTGGTGTTTTTAACATTTTTTCAATTTGCTTTGCTTTTTTGTTTCCTTCTTTTGCTTGTTTTTCAATTTTAGCATCATTTAATGATATATATGCTATTTCTGTCGCTGCAAAATATGCATTTAATCCTATTAATATGATTAATACTATTAGTTGTGCAAACATATTATTTTATTCTCTCCTTTTTTCTTTTTTATATTGTACACATTATATATGTTTTTTATGTTTTTTTCAATAGATTTTCCTTATTAGTATAATATTTTTTCTTATTACTCGGCTACCTTTCATAACGCAAAGAACTTCTAAAACCAAAGCAACGGTACTTCCCGAAAACAGGACCCTCCATTACTTTGACTTTAAGAAGTTCTATTGCTATTACAGTCGCATTCGTTATTAGAAAAAATATTATACTAATAAACTACTACTGTATACTTTGTTAATTTTAAAAATACTATAATAAAGGAGTTGTATGAATTTTACATACCTGTAACAGGCAATGTTTTTACTTGTTTTGATGAAACCTCTTTTGTTTTTTGAGTTTTATGAACTTCAATTTCTGGTTCATCTTCTTTTGTGTTATTAACTTCAATAGTGATTTGTTCATGTAAGTCTAATTCAAAGTTAATTAATTGTTCATATTTAGTATATCCTTCAATTCCTTTTGTTTCTCTCAAATAATATATTCCTGGAATAATATTATTTATTTCTATTTTTCCTTCTTCATCTGTTTTCAATCCAGAATATACTACATTCTTATTTTCATCTAATAATTCAAATTCTACATTTGCAAGTTTTTCTCCTGTTTCGTTATCCTTTTTTACTATAATAATTTTAGTTTCGTTTTTTGGATAACTATCTTTTGTGTTTCCACTACCATCATCATATGTTGCTGCCACTAATGCATAGTCCTGACTTGTGCTGTTTGGAGCTCTTCCATATAGTACTGGTTTTGTTTCGATTTTTGTTTCTACTGATAAATTAAATTCTCCTTTTTCTGTAAGATTTTTTATAGGTATTAGTACTTTGAATTTTTCTTCTGGTGCAAAATCACTTGTTTCTTGATTTTGTAGATTTGTTAATTTTATTCCACCTAAATCTTGATTATTATCTCTACTTAATGTAATGTGATATGATGTTATTGTAGTATCTGCTGATACTGAAAATGTTTTTGATAAATAATTTTTATCTATATCATCTTGTTTCCAATCATCATCATTTTTATTTATTTGTATTATGTTAGAAATTATTGTTTCAGTAGAATTTTGTGCATTAGCTATAATTTGTTTCATTGCATTTAATGTTCTTACTCCTGCTTCTCCTATTGGTTCATAATCATTTATATCATTTCCATGTATGTAACAATATATAGCTTGTTTTGTTGCTGTAAATGCTTCTTCTTTGGTTGCACATCCTAATTGTTCTATTGTTTTGTAAGGATATCCATTTATTAGATATCGCCACAAACCTACATCTTTAATTGTATCTTCTATTGAAACTGTATATCCATTTGTATCTGCTCCGTTTTTTAGTTTTGTCTAAACAATATGCAGGGTATGAAACTCCATTATAATCATATTGTACGTAGTCAACAATTCTTGCTGAGCCTTGATATTTTACTAGATATGGGCATCTTCCAATCGAATAAACATGTGCAGCATCTAATGTTACTGCATTTGAAGAATTTATAAATGTTAAAGAACTCAATAATATTAATGAACTAGCTAAAAATAGTTTTTTTAATATTTTTTTAGTTTTTATCAATAAACTTCACTTCCTTTTTAGTTTAATTAATTTTAATTTGTTTTTCTTCTCTCTATTGTTTATCTTCTGTTGCTTGTACACATCTTCTGTATTTAGGTTCATTTTCAACACATGTGATTAATGTTAATGTATTTTCTTCTGTATCTTCTAGATATGTCCAATCAGTGTCTTCAATTATCACTTGTTTTTTCACTACGTATTTACGTATATTATTGTTATAACAATAATTAATAATGTCTCCTTCTTTCAATTTCTTTATTTCTGCAAAATAATTATTTTCGTATCCTCTATTGTGTGCTGCTAATCCTATGTTTCCTATCCAGTTTTGAGTTTCTTCAAAATGTCCAACATACTTATCCATTATTTCTTTAGTTGTTCCTTCTTGTATTTCTGCTTTTAACGAAATTGATGGAATTTCTATATACCAGTTTTCACTTCTATCTCTGGTTTGCCCTATATAATTATCAATATTTTCTTGGTTTTGAACATTTGAACTAATTTCATTAGATGTTTGTATGTCTAATGCTTCTATATTATTTTGTTTTACTGTAAATCCTGCTTTTAAAGATGCTTTTTGTGACAAAAAATCTAAATTAGAATAACAAAAATTTGTGATAAAAAATATTGAAATACTAATTATAAAAGTAAATGCATTAATAAAAGTATTGGTATAAATATATTTTTTTATATTTTTATCATCTCCAATCTTACTTTCTTTATTGTTCTTTTGTGTGGAAAATTTGATTTTTTCGAAAAAATTTTGAACAAATCTAGCTTGAATTAAATTTAACTCTAGAAATATTATATTACATTTTTTTCCATTTGTAAAGTTTTTTTCATCGCAAAATTCGACAAAAGTATGTTTATCCCTTGTGTCTCTAAGCAAATAGTTTTTATTGGTTTTCTGTTTTTTTCATTATTTTTTCTATTTCTTCTCTTTTTATTTCTGTTAATTCTGAAATTTGTTCTATTGACATATTTGCTTTTAGCATCTTTTTTATTATTTCTTCTCTGCCTTCTTCTCTGCCTTCTCTTCTAGCTTGTCCCATATCGCTGTTATAATCCATTTCCCATTTCTCTCTTAACCATTGCAATCTTCTTTCTGCTTCTTCTCCTGTTAAATAATTCATTTCTACTTTTGCTTTTTTTATTACATCATTTTTCTCCTCTGCCATCTTTGCTCTTTCCCCCTTATAATCATCGATAAATGCTAACCATTGATTTAATTTATCATCCATATCTACTTGAGAATTTCTAAACTTTGGTAGCTCTATAAAATACCACTTCATATTTTTTAACATTTCATAATCTCTATGCTCTTTTAAAACTATCTCTGTCTCAGATATGTACTCTTCAAATCCTAGCATTTCATAATCCAAAATATTTACTATGATTAATTTTTTAATATCTTTGTATTCTGTTCCGCCTTCTAGTTTCTCTTGCTATCATCTTTGAACCATAATATACTGTTCTATTTTCAAAAGATTCTTTTTTCTTTACTTGTAATTCTACATTCACAAGTATTCCATCATTTAATTCTGCTTGTAAGTCTATACTTCCACCTTTTTCATCTTTTGATAATCTCTCCAAATCTACTTCTTCTTGTATCCTTATTTGTTTAATTTCTATTTTTAATAAAGATTCTAAAAAATCTACTAAAAATTCTTCATTTCCTTTTCTTGAAAAAAATGCTTTAAATATTACATCATCTTTCAAACTTATTTCTTTTGTTTCTTCATTTCTTACAATTTTTTTATTTTCCATATATGTCCTTTCCATTATACTAATTAAATTGATATATCAAAAGAAACATATCAGTTTAATTCAGCAAATTTTATAAATTTTCTAATCAAAATCTATTTTCTTTAGTTTTTTCACTTATTATCTTAAGTATAAATTTTGTTTTTATTATAAGATATAGAAAGAGGAGACTTTTTTACTTGGTACT
Source organism: uncultured Clostridia bacterium (assembly GCA_944388775.1). Classification (GTDB taxonomy): domain Bacteria; phylum Bacillota; class Clostridia; order TANB77; family CAG-508; genus CAG-269. The sequence continues at coordinate 24,738 of CALXKC010000006.1, forward strand.
TTATTCTTGATTTTTGCAATAATGATAAATAAATTATTGCTAAGACTTAAATTTTGAAATCAAATTAATACTTTGATTAAAATTAAAATAATTTAAAATTTTGATTAGAATATTTATATATATATCATAATTTCCATTATTTGTAAATGTTTTTTTGTAAAAAATAAAAAACTTCCCGAACTTTTATCAAGTTTGGGAAGAAAGATATATCTTTTTAATTAATTCTTCAAATTTCCTAAATCTAGTTCTATGTAGAATTCCACACCATCTTCATGATTTATAACACCATAATTATTTCCATAGTTACTCATAATCGCCCTTACAAAAGACAAGCCTATGCCTGTTCCTCCATCATTTCTATTTCTTGACTGGTCAATTTTGTAAAATCTATTCCATATTTTTGTCATTTGATCTTCTTCAATTTGTTCTCCTGTATTAAATACTTTTATTCTTACTTTATTCTTTTCTCTATTTACTTCATTTTCTATTCTAATGCATTTATTTCCATATTTTTCTTCAACATGCTTAATTGCATTTGTCAAATAATTTGTAATTACTTGTTCTATATAAAAATCATCAGCTACAACAGTTATTTCTTCAGGAGTTTTAAATTCTACAGTTGTTTGTTTTTCATCTAGCATAACTTGTGATTTTCTTACTACTTCTTTTTCTAATTCAACAATATTAAATTCTTTGTTATTAAATTCTCTTTTACCATACTCTAGTTTCATTAAGTCAAGCAATTCTTTAACAAGTTTGTCCATTTTATTTGTCTCATCTAAAATTACTTCAGCATAAAATTTTCTACTTTCTTCATCTGTATTTACATTTTCAAGTAATCCTTCACTATACCCTTGTATTAAAGCAATAGGAGTTTTTAATTCATGTGATACGTCTGAAATAAAGCTTTTTCTCATTTCATCTATTTTTGATTTTTCTTCAATATCTCTTTCTAATTCATTGTTTGTTCTTCTTAGTTGTTTGATAGTCTTTTCTAATTTTTCTGACATAGTATTGATACTTTTTCCTAAATTGTTTATTTCTTCTCCTGCATCTGTAATTTGATATTTATGGCTAAAATCTAAATTAGACATATTTTTTGCTATTTTATTTAACTCTAAAATAGGATCTGTAAATTTTCTAGATACATAGGTAACTATCACTGCTGCAATTAGTATTGCAAAACCTGCCATTAAGTATAAAAAGTTGTTAGATATTTTTACACTTTCTTGTATTGATGTTATTGGAATTCTTATATATAGCAAATATCCATTATCTAATACTGCTGATAATAATATATATGTAACTCCATTATTATTGTCCTTCATTCTTTTAATTGTAAACTTATCACCATTTTCTATTACTTCTCCTGAATCTGTGTGAAATCTATTGGTCATCTCACTCATTTCACCTAATGTTGATAAAAAGTCTTTATCAGAAGTATATACATTTATATTTTGGTCATTCTTTATTAATATATCAAAATTATTTTTTATAGCAACAGTTTCTAATATTGAGCCAATTGAGTAATCTTCATTTTCTTCATTATTATAATAATTATTTACAGTATTATATACATCTTTTAAAGCTCGTGTTTTGCTAAATAAATAGAATTGTCCAAAAACAAAGTTATTTACTAATATTAAAAATAAGATAATTAATAAAATTACCACAGATAAAGTTATAAATAGCCTAACTCTTACCGATTTCAGTGCTTGTTTTATTCTTTCTATTTTTGTTTTCATTTTAACTTCGTCCCTTTCATAGCCAAATAGATTTAAATATTAAGCTATTTTACTTCAAATTTGTAGCCTACTCCTCTCATGGTTTTTATATATTTACCTTTTTTACCTAATTTATGGCGTATTTTCTTTATATGACTATCTATTGTTCTTGAATCGCCATAATAATCATAATTCCATACATTATTCAATATTTTATCGCGTGATAAAGCAATATCTTTGTTTTCTACGAGATATGTTAATAATTCATATTCTCTAAGACTAAGTTCTATTGGCTTTCCATCTACTTTTACTGTTCTTCCTTCTTTATCAATTTCTATTCCGCCATAATCTTTTACATCTCTTATATCTGGAGCAGTTCTTTTCAAAATTGCTTCAACTCTTGCAACTAATATTTTAGGACTAAATGGTTTTGATATATATTCATCAACACCCAATTCAAATCCAAATAATTCATCTTGTTCTTCTCCTCTTGCTGTTAACATGATTATTGGAACCTTTGAAGTTTGACGAATTTGTCTTAAAACTGACCATCCATCTAATTTAGGCATCATTACATCTAGCAATATTAATGATATTTTGTTTTGATTTGCTTCGAAAACTTCTAATGCTTTTTCTCCATCTTCTGCTTCTAATGTGTTATATCCTTTTGCTGTTAAGAAGTCCTTTATTAATTTTCTCATTCTTGCTTCATCATCTACAATTAAAATACAATCATTAATCATTTTAACCTCATTCCTTTTTATTTATTTTATACACATTCGATTTTACGTAATATTATACTTCAAATTTATGTCTAAATTGTGAATTTTCTATATCAATTTGAAAAGAGAGTATCTTTTATGATACTCTTTTGTTGTATTTTTAACATATTTGAATTTTTAACTTCTAACATATACATTTTGTGTATCATATGCTACCTTTATATGCTCTTCTTCTAATATCTTCATTAATTTATAATTTATATCTTCACATTCAGCTAAATAACTATCATATCCAACTGAATCTGTATATGTGTATATTAACATATTTATTCCTTCTTCATTTATATTATCAAATCTTACAATTGTTTCTTCATCTAAAATATTTTCTCTTTCATGTAGCATTTTTTCAACTTTTTGTTTCAATATTTGTAATTTTTCTACTGATGTTCCTAATTCTATTCTTAAATTCACTTTATATCTTCTTCGTTCCATTTTACTCCAATTTATTACTGCAGAATCTGCAATTTTTGAATTTGGCACATTTAGGATTGAATTTTCAAATGTTCTAATTCTTGTAGTTCTAAATGTAATATCTTCTATTGTTCCTTCATATGAATCCATTTGAATCCAGTCACCTACATTAAATGGTTTATCTAAAAATATCACAAAACCTCCAAATAGGTTTTTAGCCGTATCTTGGGCAGCTAAAGTTACTATTACTCCACCTATTCCTAATCCAGCAATTAATCCAGTTAAATCTATTCTAAGTAATGCTAAAACTATAAAAACTGTAATTATATATATAATTGCTCTTACTATTTTTAAAATAAATTCAAGTGTTGTATCATCTATTTGTCTTTTAGATTGTTTCCTCATTTTAGATACTAATGATGACTTTATTGTAAAGCTCTTTGCAAGTCCTATTGCAAATGCAATTACACTTACTATTTCAAATGCAATTGTGACATATCCCATTACCTCTTGATTTAAATTTAAAGGTTTCTTTAAAAATAGAACTGCTAAATAAATTCCTAAAATTATAAAAAATACTTTTAATGGGCTATAAAATGCACTTTCTCTTATATCTTTAGCTTTTTTAGATTTTAATTTAAACATTCTAATAATTGCATATGCAATTGTTGAGCTAAATATTCTAAATACTATTATTATTCCTATTGCTATTATTATATCTAATATTTCCAATGATGTAATGCTATTTATAAAATCATTAAATTGCTCCATTAATAGTCCAACTCCAATCTTTTTCTAATACTTTATTTTCATATTTCAAAATAATTCAAACAAGAATTAGTATATTGCTAGGCGAAGATAGTTATTAATTTATGAGGCGTACTATTTGTACGTTGATTAAATTAATAACTATCTTCAACGACGCAAGATGCTGATTATTGTTTGAATTAGCCTTAGCCCATGTAGTCACGCAACTTCTTACTCCTACTAGGATGTCTCAACTTTCTCAAAGCCTTAGCCTCAATCTGTCTAATTCTCTCACGAGTAACCTCAAATTCACGTCCAACCTCTTCCAAAGTTCTAGCCTTACCATCTTCTAGTCCAAATCTTAATTTTAAAACTTTAGCTTCTCTAGGTGTTAAAGTATTCATTACTTCTTCTAATTGTTCTTTTAACAATGTATATGCTGCTGAATCATGTGGTTCTGGGCTATCTTCATCTTGAATAAAGTCACCTAAATGGCTATCATCCTCTTCACCAATTGGTGTTTCCAAAGATACTGGATCTTGTGCTATTTTTTGAATTTCCATTACTTTTTCTACTGGCATTTCCATTTCAGCTGCAATTTCTTCTGGGGTTGGTTCTCTTCCCATTTGTTGTAAAAGATGTCTTGATGTTCTAATTAATTTATTAATTGTTTCTACCATATGAACTGGTATACGAATTGTTCTTGCTTGGTCTGCTATCGCTCTTGTTATTGCTTGTCTAATCCACCATGTTGCATAAGTACTAAATTTAAATCCTTTTGTATAGTCAAATTTTTCTACTGCCTTAATTAATCCCATATTTCCTTCTTGTATTAAATCTAAGAATAACATCCCTCTACCAACATATTTTTTAGCTATACTTACTACTAATCTTAAGTTTGATTCTGCTAATTTTTGTTTTGCTTCTTCATCACCTTTTAGTATTCTTTTTGCTAGATCTAGTTCTTCATCATATGTTAAAAGTGGGATTCTTCCAATTTCTCTTAGATACATTCTAACAGGATCGTCTACATTTATTCCTTCATAACTTGTATCTGTAATTTCATCTAATTTTAAATCTTCTACTTCTTTTAAATCTTCTATATCTGGTTCTTCGTCTAAATCGTCGTTTAATAAATCCACTCCTAATTCTTCAAAAGCATCAAATACTTTATCAATTTGGTCTGGATTTACATCATCTAATTCAGAAGCCAAATCACCTATGGTGATTGTTCCTTTTTCTTTAGCCTTTTTTAAAATATTATTTACTTTTTCATTTTTTAATGCATCATCATCTTTTTCTTCATTTTTTGTATCACCATTTTTTTCTTCTGCTAAATTTGGCTCTTTGTCTTGTTTTTCATTTTCCTTTTCTTTTTCATGTTCTACCGCTTTTTTCTTTGCTATTTTTCTTGCTTTTTCCATTTTTTCTATTTTTTCACTGTTATTTGTTTTTTTGCTATCTTGTTTTTTCTCTGCCTTATTTTTTTTCTCTACTTTGTCTGTGCTTTTTTTATCTTCTTTTTTTGTTTCATCCTTTTTCTTTGCTGTTTCTTTTTTAGTAGTTTCTTTCTTTACTTCACTTTTCTTTTCTTTTTTTGTTGTATCTTTTTTGGCTTTTGTTGTCTTTTTTTCTTCAATTTCACTTAATTCTTCTTTTTTCTTTGCCATCCTTATTATCATTCCTTTCTCAAGTTCTATCCTTTATTCCTATTTTAACTTTGATATTTGAATAATTACATTATTTAATTCTTGTCCTAAAGTATTTCTCTTTGTTGCATCTGTCTCATTTTCCATAAGTTCTACAAGTTCAAATTTTCTACTAGTTAATTTATCTTTTTCATAACTTTTAATTATATCATCAATTGCTTTTTCCATATCATCTATTTCATAATCATCTGCCATTATTTCTGTTATTCTTCCTTGTTCTTCCTCATTTAAGTTATCTATAATCCCATTAATATTACTATTTCCTTTTCTGAGTTCTTCATACAATTTTTGAGCAATATTTTTATTTATATTATCCTTGAAATCTTCTACTTTTATATTTTTTTCTATTATTTCAAAAAAACTTAATTCTCCAGTTAGAAGTATTGATAATATAGTATTTTCTCTTCTCTTAATTGTTCCAGATACTTGTTGTTTATTTTCAGTATGCTTAATAACTGGCTTTGCTTTTTCTAGTATTTTTTCACTTTTAGAACTATTATATGTAAGCTTATTCACTTCTGCATATATTGCTTCTTTTGATATTTCATATTCTTTTGCAATTTTTTCAATGTACACTTCTCTTTCAATACTATTGTCAATTTTTGCTATAAGTTTTGCAATTTCATTTAAAAACTTAATTTTGTCATTTACATTTTCTAGATTTAAATTTTTCTTTAATACTTTAACTTTAAATTCTACCACTGATAATGCCTTATCTATTAAATTTTTAAATCTCGCATTTCCATATTTTACAATATACTCATCCGGATCTTTTGCACCATCCATTTGTAATACTCTTATATCACATCCCATATCTTGTAATATGTCTAATGCTCTTATTTTGGCATTAAGTCCTGCTTCATCTGAATCAAAACTTAAAATTATTTGGTCTGCATTTTTTCTTAGTAACCATCCTTGTTGTTGTGTTAATGCTGTTCCTAGTGGTGCTACTACATTTGTTATTCCTCTTTGATGTAATGAAATAACATCCATATATCCTTCCACAATTAACAATTGCTTTAAATGTCCTTGTTTTTTTGCAACATTTAGTCCAAATAAAGTTCTTCCTTTACTATATGCTACATTTTCTGGTGAATTTATGTATTTTGGCTTAGAGTCATCTAAAACTCTTCCTCCAAAAGCAATAACTTTTCCTCTTGCATCACAAATTGGAAACATTAAACGGTTCCTATATCTATCAATATATTGTCCTCTATCATTTTTATTAACTAAACCAGATTCTAGTATTTCAGGCTCTTCAAATCCTTCTTTTTTTAATTTATGATATAGTTCATCAAACTTTCCTGAATATCCGATTTTAAATGATATTAATGTTTCATTTGTCAATTTTCTCTTTTTTATGTACTCTTGAGCAATTTTTGACTCTGGAAGATATAAATTTTCGTGATAAAAATTTGCTGCTACTTCATTTACTTTTAGTACTTTACTTTTTAATATTTCTTTTGCTGTGTCAACATTATTTTCTAAAGTTGGTAACTGTATATTTGCTCTTTCGGCTAAAGTTTGAACCGCTTCTACAAAGCTGATTCCTTCTATTTTCATTAAAAAAGTAAATACATTTCCTCCAACTCCGCATCCAAAGCAATGAAATATTTGTTTATCTGGTGAAACTGAAAATGAAGGTGATTTTTCATTGTGGAATGGGCATAATCCAAAGTAGTTTCTTCCACTTCTTTTTAAATGCACATATTGTGATATTATATCTACTATGTCATTTGATTGTCTAACTTCTTCTATAATTTCATCACTATATCGTGGCATTTTTACCTTCCTTTCCTTTTTTCAATATACATATTTATATTATTCGACGCATTTGACATAAATTCCTTCTTATTACTAAAAAAATTGTCAAGTTTTTAAAAATTGACAACTTTTATTGTATTTTTTCTTAATCACTACCATAGTCTATTAACTATAAAAATTTATTAAATTTCGAATGCGATTGAAATGCTTGTAGCCATTCTTAATATAAAATAAATGAGGAAGCGCGATGAAAGTAGCGAGAGGCTCGTTTATTTTATATTTAGAATGGCTAAAGTGTGAAATGAAGCCGAGAAATAAAATAATTTTTATAGTTAGTTATTTAACAACATCATTCTATTATCTAATTTTTGAATTGCCTTTGCACAATTCACCCATTCCTTTGATGATTTTTTATCTATTTCTTCTTCTGGTTTATATTTCATTTTATGTTCAAGACTAGCCCAGAAATCCATTGCAATTGTTCTTATTTGAATTTCTACTTTAACATATACTATGTTTTGTGATAAAGTTACTGGCACTTCAACTATTAAATGATAGCTTGAATATCCACTTTCTTTAGGATGTGTCACATAATCTTTTTCTGTAATTATATTTATTCCTGGCAATTTTTTAACTAAATTTCTAATTGAAAATATATCTTTTTTTAAAGGACATATTATTCTTACTCCTGCGATGTCATTAATATTTTCTATCATTTCACGATAATTAAGTTCTAAATTTCTCTTTTTCATTTTTTGTATTATACTTTCAGGCTTTTTTATTCTTGTGTTTATATGGTCTATTAAGTCATAATTATAGAATAATTTAAATTCATCTTGTATTATTTCTATTTTTGTTTTTAATTCTTTAATTGCTATTGAATAAATAAACATTAATTTTTCAAATGTTTTATCATCTTCTTTTAATTCTTTGTTATAGTCTAAAAAGTTTTTTATTTCCATCAGGTCTGTTGGTTCTTCTTTATTTTTCTTTCTTTTCATTTACTTCACCCTTTCTAGGTTTTTGTTTTTTTCATTTGCTATATTTTACATTTCCTAGTTATTATATTTTTCTGTTTTTTGATTTATGCATATGTTATCCAAATTTTGTTATCAAAAAATAGTTTAAATGTGTTTTTTAGGTGAAAAATGTTTTAATATTTTATTAAGAAATTTTAAAAGTTTCAGTTTAGTCTGAAACTTTTATATTTTTTCGCTTATATATTTTTCTGCATTTTCAATCATCATTTTAGCAGTATCGATTTGCATCTTACTTTCTTCTTTAGTTACAATATAGAAATCCACATAATCGCTTTTTTCTCTAAAAAATCTAGCTTCGTTAACTCTTTTTCCTAATTCTCTTGAAAAAACGTTTTTACTTATATATTCTTTATTAAAATATGCTATTACAGATGAGTGCTTTTTAAAATCTGTTTGCTCTAATGCTAATATTGCTTTTATGGCATGAAATATTGAATAATATGCTCTATTATTCGCTCCTTTAAATTTATTGATGGCAAATAACGCTTCAGCTTCTTCAAGATTTTCTTTTGCTTGTTCTATTCTATATTGAGCTAATACCTTTATATCATTATTATCCATTTAATAAAACTCCTTCATTTTCGATATTTTTATAAAATGACATATATTTTCTTCTATTTTCGTAATTTTTGATATTTTCTATAATTGGAGATAATAAAATATCGTACTGCAAATCTAAATCATAGCTATAGTCAATTACTTTTTTCTCCAATTCTTTTATTTTTTCTTCTTTTGAATCTACTAATATCATAATATCTATGTCGCTTATTTCTCCATCTTTGTTTTGTTCGTTTCTTGCATATGATCCATATAAAATTACCTTTTTTAAATCTTTTCCTATTATCTTTAATAAGCCTTTTACATATTCTTCAAGAATATTTTTAATAGTATTTGACATTGTATCCTCCTTTCTTTATTTTTCTTAATTTTTCATTTTTATAGTGTACTTTAAATATTTTTTAAATCTTTTAATGTTAAATTTTTCTTTTCTCCTGTCCTTACATTTTCTAGTTCAAATTCATCACCTGATTGCTTATTTCCGATAACAACTAAATATGGTGTACCTAAAATTTTGCAATCCTTTATTTTCATTCCCATTGTGATATTTTCTCTATCATCTAAAATCGCTTCAATACCATTTTCTTTTAGTTTGTTATATAAATTTGTTGCAAATTCAAGTTTTTCTTCATCTTCCATTTTTGGAACTATTTGGACTTTAAATGGTGCTATATTTTCAGGTAAAACAATTCCCTCTATTTCTCCATTTTCTTTTTTTAATATTGATTCCTCATATAAAGCTGCAACTGTTCTGCTAACTCCTATTCCATAGCATCCCATGTAATATAATGCTTCTTTTCCTTCTCTGTTGATGTATTTTCCGTTCATCATTTCTGAATATCTAGTTCCTAATTGGAAAATATGTCCTAATTCCATAGTTCTAATTTCTTTAAATCCTGAAATATCTTCTATTCCATATTCTTCTTTTAGATATTCTTGATAATTTTCTTTCTCTAATATTTCTGTATTTAGTCCAATTCCTGCTTCTTCATCATATAAAATTTTATCCTCACCTTGTTCAGAAATTAGCATAAACTCTTCTGATTTTTTTCCACCCATAGCTCCATTGTCTGCTACAATTGGAATTACTTTTAAACCTAGTCTTTCAAATATTTCTAAAAATGCTTTTCTTATATTTTTATATGACTTTTCCATTCCTTTTTCATCTTCATCAAAACTATATGCATCAAGCATTGGGAAAGACTTTCCTCTTAATAAATATCCTCTTGTTCTAATTTCATTTCTGAATTTTTCTCCAATTTGATAATATGTTACTGGCAAATTTTTATATGATTTTAGTTTTTCTCTTGCAAATTCTACTACCGCTTCTTCTCCTGTTGGTGCTAAACAAAATGTTCCTTTGTTTGATTCTGTAATTAGCATTGTTCCATCATTTACATATTGGTCATATCTTCCAGAGTTTTTCCATATTGTGTCTGGTTGTAATAGTGGTAGTAATGTTTCTATACATCCATATTTATTTAAAGTTTCTACTATAATTTGTTCTACTTTTCTTCTTACCAATAATGGTATTGTATTATATCCAAATAATCCTGCCCCATATTGTACTAATTGTCCTGTTTGTAATAAAATGCTTTGTGCTGGATACATATTGTCTATGTTATTTAATTTTGTAGCTCCCATACCTGTTTGTGATAATTTCATATTAATTCAATCCTTTCTTTTCTTCTACTTCTTGTTTATTGTCACTTAATTCATCTTGTTCAGATTTTTCATTTTCTTCTAAAATTTCGTCAACTACTATTTGATGATTTTCATCTAATTTATATCTTGGTAAATCTGGTAAATCTTCTAAAGAAGAATATCCAAACATTTTTAAGAATTCATCAGTTGTTTTATATGACATTGGCTTTCCTGGTAAATCTAGCTTTCCTGCTTCTTTAATTAATCCATATTCTAATAATTTGTATACACATGCATCTGCTCCAACTCCACGAATCGATTCAATCTCTGCCCTTGTAATTTGTGGATTATATGCAATTATTGCTAATGTTTCTAATGCTGCACTTGATAAATTAGGCTTTGTTCTCTTATCTAATACTGGATAAATGTATTCGTACAAGTTTGTCTTTGTTGCTAATTGATATGATTCATTTACTTTTATTAATTCTATTCCTCTATCTTCTTTTTTATATTCTTCCTGCATATTTGATACGATTGTATCTAAGTCGTTTTCATTTACCTCTAATGCTAAAATTAGTTCTTTTTTTTCTACTGGTCTTCCTGCTGCAAAAAGAATTGCTTCTATTACTGCTTTTAGATGACTTATATCCACCTTTATTTTCACCTCTTTAATTTCCATTTTTTGTGTATTCCATTAATTTATTTTTACTTTTTTAATATTTATATTATTGCAGAAAATACTTGATATGTCAATATTTTTTGATAATTCTTGCACTTTTTTAATTTATATGCTAAGATTAATTTAGATTATTTTTAGTAATGAATATTATATATACTTTATATGAAATGGGGGATTTTCATGGAAGAAAAGAAAAATTTAGAAGTAGTTTCTGGTGATGGCTCAAATTTAGATATTTCACCTGTTTATGATAATATTAATGAGATTAGACCTAAATCTACAACTCATAAACCTTCTAATGTGGTTATACCAAAAGAAACTCATAAGCCTTCAAAGGATAAAAAGAAAGATGAGAAGAAAAAAGAAGAAAATAAATAAGGTTTCCCTTGTTTATTTTCTTCTTTTTTAATTATCACTCAAAAAATATGTTAAAGCTATTTTTTCTTCTTCCATAGTTTCTAAATTATATATGCCTATCTCGTTAACTTTATTATCAGACATTCTTAGTTCATAACAATAACCATCTAAATAATATCCATTAGGCATATTTTCTTCTACATTACCATTTTCTAAATCTGCTCTTATTACGTCTTGTTCTTCTATATACGCTTTATTTTGATACACATATGCTAAATATGGTAATACCATATCATTTTTAAACACTTGCTTTTCTTCTTTGCTGTTGCTATCAATTTTGAATACTGAAAATTCATTTTCAATATTATTGTTTTCATCAACTAATTTTCTTGTAAGAATATATCCCTCATTTTCAGTTACATAGCAACTTCCAAACCTTCCTACCGCATGATTCGTTTTGTCATCTAAATATACTACATGATATTTTTCTCCATCTTCATAATCCACGTATATAATATATCTTTCATTTATTCCTGCAATTAGTGTTCTTCCTTGTGCCAATTCTTCCTTATTTTCTCCATTGATATCTGCTACATATAAATCTCTTGTTTCTCCATCTGTATAATAAATTTTGTTGCCCAGTATATTGAAATAATTTTTTACATTAGGAATTATTGTTGTAATATTGTTTCCGTCCTTATCCATTGAGCACAAGTCTCCTTGTGGTGTTTGATTTATCTCATCAAAACCATTTTGTTTTACAAAATATATTTTATCTTCTGTTAGCCACAATTGAGCTGATTCTCCTTCATATATTTGTGCTACTTTCCCTTGCAAATCAATTTTATATATTCCTTTTCCTGAATAATGGTTTGGCACTCCATATATATTTTCCCCATCAAAATATATTTTCCATAGTTCTTTTGGTGTATTTACTTGAATTGCTGAATTATTTTCTATATTGAAAATATATAACTTGTTACCATTGATAGAATCAATATATGCAATTATGTTATCTATTTTTACAAATTTATTTCCTTTTGTCATACTATATTTTATTTCTTCTTTTTCTTGTGGTTTTTGGCTTCCTAGTGTTTCTTGGTTTTCTTCTATATTTTCTTCATTGCTTTCTTCAATTTTCTCATCTACTTCTTGTACACTTTCATTTTCTGTTTGACGTGTTTTATTTAGTCCATATACTAATCCTACTAATGCTATTATTAATATAATTATGGCAATAACTAAGATTTTTTTATTTTGTACTTTCTTTTTTCTTTTATTTAAGTTATTTCTTTCTCTTGCTCCTCTTCTCATCGAAATTCTCCTATTTAACTTCAATTAATTCATATTCTTGTGTTCCTAAACCAATTTCTTCTCCATGTTCAATTTGGCTTTCCCAGTTAGTTTCTGGATGATTACAATGGAATAGGTCTTTTTCGTGTACACCTTTTTTCATTTGTTCTGCTAAATAGCTGTTTTCAAATACTTCTTGTTTGTTTACTAAATCAGCACATGCTTTATCTAATGCTACCATATCAAAAGATGCTAACATTCCAATATTAGGTACAATTGGAGCATCATTTTCTCCATGGCAATCACAGTTAGGAGAAACATCACATATTAAGCTAATATGGAATTGTGGTTTGTCTTTCACTACTGCTAATGCGTATTCTGCCATTTTCTTATTTAAAATGTCTGCCGCTTCATCATTTGGAGATTTTATTGCATCAAAATTACAGATTCCTATGCATCTTCCACATCCTACACACTTATTGTGGTCAATTACTGCTTTTCCTTCTTCATTATATGAAATTGCTCCATGTGCACATATTTTTATACATTGCTTACACTTTCTGCAATTTTCTGGGATAACATTTGGTTTTCCGCTACTATGCATTTCCATTTTTCCTGCTCTTGAGCCACATCCCATTCCTATATTTTTTATTGCTCCGCCAAATCCTGTTCCTTCATGTCCTTTAAAATGGTTTAGTGAAATTATTACATCTGCATCCATAATTGCTCTTCCGATTTTTGCTGTTTTTACATATTCTTGATTTATCTCTACATATTGCTCATCTGTTCCTTTTAATCCGTCTGCAATTATGATATGGCATCCTGTTGAGAATGGATTATATCCATTTACATATGCTGAATCTAAATGGTCTAAAGCATTTTTTCTTCCTCCAACATATAATGTGTTGCAATCTGTTAGGAATGGCTTTCCTCCTAATTTTTTTACTAAGTCTACTATTACTTTTGAATAGTTTGGTCTTAAATATGCAAGATTTCCTGGCTCTCCAAAGTGTATTTTTATTGCTGTGTATTTGTTTTCAAAATCAATGTTTTCAATTCCTGCTTTTTTTACTAATTTTTCTAATTTTTGTAATAAGTTGTATCCTGGTCTTGCTCTAAAGTCTGTAAAATATACTTTTGATTTTTCTTTCATTCTAATCACTTTCCTTCTTCTTTATTTTCTAATCATAGATTTGTTTGATTCTCTAAACTTTATTTATATTATCATATTTTCTGTTTATGTACAACAATATATTTAGAAAAAATATTTAACAAAAATGAAGCATATAAATAATTAAAATTTTTTATATACTTCACTTTTTATTATTTTATAAAATATTAATTTTTTATAAGAAATTATTCTTCTACTTTTTCAAATAAATCTTTACCTACTCCACATAGTGGGCATGTCCAATCATCTGGTAAATCAGAAAATTTAACACCTTCTTTTTCTTCATCATAAATATATCCACATACTGTACATCTATATTTTTCCATGAATTTCACCTCCATTATTTATTCTTTTTATTTAAAGGTCCGTCCCTAAATCCCTGTTTTTAGGGATTTTTAGGACCGTCCCCCTAATCCCTCTGCTAATTTGTTCATTTCTTCCACGTTTTGTTCATTCATTGTGGATTTTATTGTTATTGTTGGCTCGATTATATCAAGATTTTTCATTTCTTGCAACATCTTTTTCATACATCTTCCTGCTGATGGTGCCCATGAGCCATTTTCAATAATTGCTACTTTTCTTTTTTGATAGTTTCTTTCTTTTAGATAATCTAAAAAATGTTCCATTGGAGGAAATAGTCCCATATTGTAGCTAGATGATGCAACTACTAATGTTGAGTATCTAAAAGCATCTTCAACTGTTTCTGCCCAATCTTCTCTTGTTAAGTCTGAAACTACTACTTTTTTATTTCCTTTTTCTCTTAGTATTTCTGCTAGTTTATTTGCTGCTTTTAATGTGTTTCCATATATTGAACTACATGCTATGAAGATTCCATCTTCCTCAGGTTCGTAGCTACTCCATGTTTGATATTTTCCAATATAATGTTCTAAATTTTCTTTTAATACTGGTCCATGTAATGGACAAATTGTTTGTATATCTAATTTTTCTGCTTTTTTTAATAATGCTTGTACTTGGTCTCCATATTTTCCTACTATTCCAAAATAATATCTTCTTGCTTCACAATCCCACTCTTCATCTACATCTAATGCTCCAAATTTACCAAAGGCATCTGCTGAAAATAGGATTTTGTCTGTTTGGTCATATGTCATCATTACCTCTGGCCAATGTACCATTGGTGCCATTATAAATTGAAGTTTATGCTTTCCAATGTCTAATATATCTCCTTCACTTACTATTACTTTTCTTTTTGATAAATCTATATCGAAAAAGTTTGATAATATATTAAATGTAATTTGATTTCCTACTATTTTCATGTCTGGATATTTTTCTGCTAATATTCCTATATTATATGCATGGTCTGGCTCCATATGTGATACTATTAAATAGTCTGGTGATTCTCCATCTAATTCTTCTGATAATTTTTGTAACCATTGTCCTGTTACTTTTTCGTCTACTGTATCAAATATTACATATTCTTCATCTTTTATTAGGTATGAGTTATATGCCATTCCATTTTCTAATACATATTGCCCTTCAAATAGGTTTATATTTTTGTCACTTGCTCCTACATATATTATATCTTTTGATATTGTCATGTCTGCCATATTTTTTCCTCCTTTTTCATTTTTTATTTTACTCTTTTTTCAACATTTGCTTTTTGTATTATACCCTGTTTTATAATTTTTATCAACTATATTTTCAAATGTGAATTTTTTGTGAATTTTAGCACTCTCCTATTGACATTGCTAAAATCAGTTGTATAATGTAAATGTAAAAAGAAAAACATACTTTTTACTATGTGCTAACAATATCAAGTCAACACATAAATTTTTAGAAGGAGTTGATTATTATGATGATGTTACCAAGAAAAAGAAATGATTTTGATTTATGGGATGAAATGTTCAGAGACCCATTCTTCACAGGAGAAAGAGAAAGCAAATTGATGAGAACAGATATTAAGGAGAAAAAAGATAAGTATATAGTAGATATAGACTTACCAGGATATGAAAAAGAGGACATTAAAATTGAAGTTGACAATGGTTACTTAATTGTTAATGCAAAAACAAATCATCACAAAGATGAAAAAGAAGAAGGCAAATATGTTAGAAAAGAAAGATTCGTTGGTGAATGTTCAAGAAGTTTCTATGTAGGTGAAGATATTAAACAAGAGGATATTAAGGCTTCATTTAGAAATGGTACTTTAAAAATTGAAATCCCTAAAAAAGACGAACCAAAAGAATTGCCTGAGAAAAAATATATTCCAATTGATGACTAATTAAAAAAATCCCAGTTTTTTGGGATTTTTTTAATTTTCTCTTTTTACTTTACATGGATTACCATATGCAACGCAATTAGAAGGAATATCTTTTGTAACTACACTTCCTGCACCTATTGTCACATTATCTCCTATTGTAACACCTGGCATAACAGATACATTCCCTCCAAACCATACATTATTTCCTACTTTTATTGTTTTTGCATATTCGATTCCTTCATTTCTTGATTTGATATCTATTGGATGTCCTGCTGTATAAAATCCACAATTTGGACCAATGAATACATTATCTCCAAATTCAACTTTTGCTCCATCTAAAATCACTAAATTATGATTGGCATAAAAGTTTTCTCCAACAGATATATTGTATCCATAGTCACAAAAGAAGTTGGATTCTATCAAAACATTTTCTTTTGTTTTTCCTAGTATTCTCTTTATAAATTCTTTTCTTTCTTCTAAATTCAGTGGATTTATATTGTTATATTTATAGCATAATTCTTTTGCTTTTCGCATTTCTTTAATTAATTCTTCATCATAATTTGGATTATATAATTCACCATTGTCTCTTTTTTCTTTTTCAGTCATAGCAACTCTCCTCGTATAATATATTTAACAATCAATTTTGTAACTTAAAATTACATTAAATAAATGATTGTAAAGAAAATTTA
>CALXKC010000007.1 GCA_944388775.1 uncultured Clostridia bacterium
CTACCAATTGTGTAGCAACATAATTTTCAGCAATTATTCCTTTATATTGTAAAAGATTATCTAATATAATATCATTAAATTTTACTTGTAACATATTTAATAAAATTCCAACATCACTTAAATATAATTTAAAATGGTCATCTATAATAAATCCTAATGGTGGAATTTCCGGCTTTTTTAATATAGAACATTTATGAACCATTGTGCTTGAAAGTAACCAATTCAATGCTGTTTCATAATCTCTTTTTCTTGCATTTGATGATATTTTTCCGTATTGAAATTTATTACTCATATTTCCAAGCTGTGAAGGAATTGACTTATATATTGTTTCTATTTTACTAGCTTCAAATTTATTATTTACATATTTATTCATATCATTTAAATAAGATTGATAAATATCTTCAATTATAGTTTTGTCGAATTTCAATATATCTTTTTCATTAGCAAGTATATTTTTTACTGCTTCAGGCATTCCTCCTATACATAAATATAATCTATATAGATTTAATGCTTTTTTGTGTAATACAGAATCCATAGAATTATTTTCTTGATAACATCGCTTAATTTCATCTACCAAAGATTTACTACCATTTGCAATTAAAAATTCTTCGAAATCCATAGGATACATATTTAACATTTTCACTTTTCCTACCGGAAATGATGAATGCATTCTTTTTAATTTGACGCCTAACAAACTTCCTGCACATATTATTTTAAATGGTTCATCACTTTCATTAAAATATTTCAATGCACTTATTATTTCTTCGCTTTCTTGTACTTCATCAAAAAATATTATAGTATTTTCTAAATCAATATCTTTATCTAAATAAATTTTCATTCTATTAAATTTTTCAGCAGTATTAATTTCTTCTTTAAATATTTTTATAATTTCAGCCTGTTCCAATAAATTTATATAAATATATTCTTTAAATTCTTTTTTGCAAAATTCATTTATGATATATGTTTTACCAATTTGTCTTGCTCCTATTACCATTAATGGTTTTTTTATATTAGTATTTTTCCAATTCAATAATTCTTGATAAATCTTTCTCTCCATATCTTCACCTCTATGGACATTATACAATATATTATAAGATAAGTCAATTAAGTTTCACGTTTTTTATACCGCTTTTTGTGTAAACATTCACGTTTTTTATACCCTTACACACTATTAGTTTCACGTTTTATATACATTATGTCTAATTTTCCACCTTAGGAATTTCCACCCAACTCATCATATTTTTTCTCAATACTAGAATATTCCTCTGGTTTCAAACCAACTCTGCTTTCCATATATTTTCCGACCAAAACATAAATAATTGTAAAAATAACACCCAAGATAATCATACAATAAGCAGTTGTTGTCTTTGTTAATAAGAATGCTGCAAACAAGCTAGTAATCATTCTAAAAATACTCTTAAATAAATTCTTAGCCGCAAATATTTTTGTATCTATTGATTGATTTGCAAAATTTCTTAAATATCTATCAATTATTGTATTAAATACACCAACACAAAAACTATATAATAAAAATGCAAGGATAACCATCAATAATAATACCATATTTCCTTCTGCTTTTATTCCAAATATACCTGCAAATATTGTGCTTACAGAAACTAATATTGAAATAATATATAATGATTTATTCCTATACTTATTATGAAATTGATTTTGCTTCTTTGATGCATATGCACTTATAAATGCTCCTATTGCAGCAACAATTCCTATAACTATTGAAGATAATCTTAATTCTTCCTGCAAACTTACATGATATGTCATTAATAACCATATTAATGCATCAACTAATGATGCACACAAAATTAGAGCTTTTAACCTTTCAGATTTTAATATAAAGGCAAATCCATCTCTTACATCTTTTATTTGCTCTATATACATTAATTTGCTACTACTTTTTTTCTTCTTTCTTACAGGTTCAATAAATGCAATTGATAAAATAGTAACAAAAATTAAAACTATTAATGAACAAATCATTGGTATATACCCATTAATTGCAAATAAGAATCCTGCAAGTATTTTTGAAATTGAATTTATAAAGTAATATCCTGATGTTCCTTTCGCATTTATTTTAGAATATAGTTGACTTTTGTATCTAGATGGTGGTATTGATTCATTTAGCAAACTTGGTTCTGCAACATTTTTTATAGAAAATGCTATTGCATCAAAAAATTCTGCAACAATTAAGTCAAACAAGTTTCTGCTAAGCATTATAATTACCATATAAACACAATTCAGAACATTTGCTAGTATTATGCTGTTTTTTCTCCCCAGAAATTCTACAATTATATTTGCTGGAATTTGTACTATTATACTAAAAAGCGCATAAAACGTACTCTTTAGCACAACATCTGATGCACTAATGCCTTTAACCTGTGTTAAAAATAGGAAATCTATTGTATAGAAAAATAGAAAATCCCATCCCAACTGCTTATATATTGGAAATATCCACATATTTGTTTTTCTCATCATTCGTTTTTCTTCTTTACTCGCCATAAAATTTTCTCCTTTGATTATTTTTCAATCGCAATAAAAGCTGCCGATAAACCATACCCCTGCTTCTCAACTCTAAATGAATGTATTAAATCTGAGTGACACACACTACATATTCCACTATCCACAATATTATCTTTCTTCAAACCAGCTTTTTGTAAAATTATTTTATTTATCAAAACTGTATCTATATTCCATTTTTCATTTGGAATTTTCTCCTGTATTATATCACATAATTGGTCATTTTTTAAGTCTTTATATTCATTTTCAAACATTTCTTTTACATCTCTATCTACTTCAAAATGACATTTTCTAATACTTGGACAAATGCAACAAATTATATCTTCTGGATTACAACCAAATTCATTTTTCATTTTTTCAACCGTTTTTACTGAAATTCTTTGAATTGTTCCTTTCCAACCAGAATGTGTATTTGCTATTACTTCTTTTACTGGGTCATAAAATAAGAGTAATATGCAATCTGCATTAGTAGTCTCCAATATAATATCTTTCTTGTTTGTAATTAATCCATCTGTTTTGAAATAATCACTTGTTTCAAATTCTGGTCTATCATTATACTTCTTATTTTTTACAACTTTTATTTCATCAGTATGGTCCTGTGCAGGCTTAATAATTTTTGTATAATCGTCATTTAATTCTTCAAAAAATTTCTTATATGTATTAATATTTCTTTCATATCTTTCTTTTGGCAATTCTTTTTTATCAGGAGTTAAAGTTCTAAAATCGTTGTTAATTCCTAATGTATAAGCATGTTTTATTTTGTCCTTGTATTCTAATAATCTCCTAAACTGCAAATATTCAATTCCATTCTTTTTAACATGAATCACATTCTCATTTGATAAATCCACAGTTTTCCTCCTTTTTTATAAAAATTAAAGACGAATGTGTGTAAAATTACGAATGTGAATGAAATTTTACACACATTCGTCTTAGCTATTTTTTAAAAAACTCTCCATTGAGACATTTTGTGGAACATAGTTATAATTATTATCCTTATTTTGCGGATTAAAACCACAAATTGCTTTATATTCACAATACTCGCAAGGAGTTTTACCCTTTTTATTATATGGTTTTATTTCTATATTTCCATTAAATATCTCTTTTGCAATCTGTTTTATAGTTATATTTATATAATCTTGTAAAATCTTGAATTCTTCTTTACTTACACCATTTGTCCACTTTTTATTTACTGAACCTGATTGCGTAATTGCTGCTGGTACTAGCTTTGAGCTTCCAGATGACAATGTATTATCATTCATCTTTATTATTTTTACATCTGCAACTATAAGCCCTTTCATCTTAAAGTTTTTTTGTATCATATTTTCAATTTCTTCTTCAGATATCTTTTTATCAGCTTTAATCATTTGCTCTAATAATGAAAAATAAAATATTCCAGCAGGCATAATATCTTCTTCTTTGCAAATTGCATCCATATATGTCAATAACTGAATTTGCAAACCTGCATACACTTCATTTAAATCTATATTTTTGCTTGAAGATTTATAATCTATAATTCTTAAATATTTCCCATCTTCTTCATCTGCTGTATCAATCCTGTCAATTTTTCCTGTGATTTCAACTCTTTTTCCATCTTCTAACTCTAAAATTATAGGTTTATACTTTCCATTTTTGCCAAATTCAACTTCTGTTCCTTCTATACTAAAATCACTATGTATTATTGTTTGAATTATATATTTCAATGCTTTTGACACGATTCTTTTCAATCTTCTTACCAATACTTTATATTTCACTGTTGCTGTAAACATATAATTTTTAGTATCTTCCAACTTTTCTTCTATTATTTCTGACACTAATTCGAATATTTTATCTTCTTCTAAATCTGCTAGATTTATATTTTCTTTTCTAGTTGTCTCGAAAAATTTATCAATTGTTTCATGCATAAATGAACCTGTATCAAATGTATGTATTTTTAGTTCTTCTTTTTCTTTTAGTTTTAAACCATATTGCAAATAATATGAAAATGGGCAACTTCTGTATTTCTCCAATCTTGATACACTTGTATTTAATGTATTTCCATATAATTTTTCGATATTTTCTTTTTGAAGTTTTTCTGGTTGATTTGTATAAAACAATGCTTGTAAATCTTTCTTTAAAACTTCATTCCAATCATTTTTCGTTTTATAGTACTTATATATTAAATACCATATATCTTCTATCTTTTCCTTGTTTTTTAATCTTGCAATATTTTGTAATAGTTCTTCATATGTGACTTTTGCATTTGCTATTTCATATTTTTTCTCGATTACATCACTTTCTTCTTTCAAATTTGGATATATTCTTTTTAACTTATTTATGTATGTAGAAGGTCTTAATGATTTTCCTTCTTTATCTGTTGAACAATATGATATATATATGCTATTTTCTGCTGTTGTAAATGCTTTATATATGTTAAAGTTTTCTTCATATAAATTTTCAACAGTTCCTTTTGCAATTTCTAACCCTTCACTTTTTAGATATTCTCTATCCTCATCATTAAAAAAGCCCTCATCTTTATTCACACTTGGAAATTGTCCATCATTTACACCAATTAAGAACACTGTTTTTACTCTGTGGCTTCTTGAACGGTCAACGTCTGCAAATGTAACTTGGTCTTGCGTTCCCGGTATTTTTCCAAGCCCACTATTTTGCATACCTACTTTTAATATTTTACTGTATTGGTCTAATGTCATTTTGTCATCTGCAAATGTTAAAACAATTTCGTCCAAAATTTCTAATATAAGTTTATAACTTTGGATATATTCTTCAGCTAATTCAATAAGTTCTTTTTCTTCTAACTCTTTTACCTTTTGCTCAATTTTCTCTTCAATATTTTGTTTTTGTAAAAATTCATATAAACATCTACATATATTTTGTGCTGTTTTTTCTTCGTTAATTTGTTGTTTCAATTTTATCAGTGGTTCTACTATTTGCTTTCTTAATTCCTCTAATCTTTCAATTTCTTGAATTTTATCCACATTTTGTTTATCATATGTGAATTCTTTTTTCCATTTATTTTGTTTTATTCCCCATTTGGTACAATAATTTTCTAACTTAAATATTTCGTCTTTTTCTATATCGAAAAATCCAGATTTTAAATAGAAAAATACACTTTCTGTTGTGAAATTTTTATTTAATATCTCAATAATTGATAATATGTATTGTGTAATTATATTTTGATTTAAATCTCTTTTTTCATCAATAAATACTGGTATATTATATTTTAAAAATATACTTCTTACCAATGATGAATATTCTTCTATATTTTTGGTTATTATTGCAATATCTTTATATCTTAACCCTTCATCTCTTACTAATCTTGTGATTTGTCTTGCTACTTGTTCTATTTCACTATATGGATTTTGGGCTAAAAACATATTGATATTTTGGTTTTCTTTTTGATATTTTTGTATTTTTATATTCCCTATATTGTCACTTAAATGTTGTAATTCTTCTGTTTTAAATCTATATTGTTTTTCCAAACACACTGGTTCTTCTAACTTAAATCCATTTTCATCTATTAGATTTATGATTTTTTTCAATGTTTGCTTGTTAGAGTAAAATATATCTGTATCAGGATTTGTATTCATTTCTAAGTTATCTATACACATTGTAATATTTACTTGTTTTGCTTGCTCAATCAATTTTTTAATAACTTCATATTCTTGTCCGAGTAAATCCTGCAAATTCATCTAAGTAGATTATGCTATCTTTAATAAAATTTGTATGTTCTACATTTTCACTAAGTATTGTTAATAAATCAGTATCTTCTATGTATTTTCCTTGTATTTGCTCTTCAAATTTCTCATAAATTAACATCATGTCTGATAATTTTGCTTTCAAATAATTATCTTCTGTTTTTTCTTGTTCCTCTTTCAAATTCTCAATTGTAATACCATGTTTTTTGAATTCTTTTATTGTATTCATACTTAATTCTATATTTTCATCTGATTTTCCCAAGAATTTTAAATCTTTTTTGTACTTATTTAATATTGAATATATAAGCATTGCTTTTCCACATTTTGAAATTTGAGTTTTATTTGCTCCACCTATTTCATTTATAACTCTATATGCTAACCTACTTAGTGTTACAACTTCAGCGTTTAATACTGCATCTTGATTCACCGCTTCCATTAGCTTCTTTTCAGCAGTAAATGAAAATTGCTCTGGTGTTATCATATATATTTTTTTCTCTTTATCTATTAAATTTGCTATCTCTTTAAAGCAAAATTCACTTTTTCCTGTTCCTGGTTTGCCATATATAATTCTTAAACTCAAGCTTCTCGCCTCCAATAAAATAAATATTGTTGTGCTAGTCCTGCTAAATCTCCAAATTTTTCTTGTGCTATCTTTTCGATTTGTTTTTTATTTACCTTTGTCTCATCTTCGTTATGGATATATAAATCATTCATAACTCTTCTAACCCAAACATCAATTGGGAAAACTTCAAATCTTTTTAAATCTGAAAATAGCAAAATACAATCTGCCACTTTTGGCCCAACTCCTGATAAACTTAGTAATTGTTCTCTTACTTCCATAGTATTTGGATTATTTTTCATAGCTTCTAAATCTACTTTTTTATCTAATATCATATGTGTTGTTTCATATAATCTTATATCTCTAAACCCTAGCCCTAACTCTCTATATTCTTGAACTGTAACATCTTTTAAGGCTTTAGCAGTTGGAAAAGTGTAATATTTTGTATTATTCCACTCTATTTCTTTTCCATATTTTTTTGATAATCTTTCTATAATTCCTTTGATTCTTGGAATATTATTATTTGCTGAAATAATAAAAGAGATTATTGTTTCCCATAAATCTTGATTTAGTATCCTTATTCCCTGTCCATATTCTACGCTTTTCTTCATATTTTCATCTATTTGCATTAGCTGATTTTTAATTTTTTGATAATCTCTGTTTAAATTGAAATAGTTTTCTACTGTCTCTTTTATATTTTCTTTACAAATTCCTTTAAAAGCAACGTCATTACCTACTTTGCTCACATTTAAAACATTCTCTCCGAATACTCCTGTGTAGCTTCCATCTTGCTGTTCATTCCATCTAAAACATTGCCCACAATCAAATATATCTTTTAATTCAAATGAATCTATATTACTTATTTTATATTCTTGTTCTCTCATTTTTTATTCTTCCTTTTACATTCTATTTTCA
This sequence comes from uncultured Clostridia bacterium, assembly GCA_944388775.1. Lineage (GTDB taxonomy): Bacteria > Bacillota > Clostridia > TANB77 > CAG-508 > CAG-269. The sequence continues at coordinate 7,699 of CALXKC010000007.1, forward strand.
TATACATTATACAATAAATTTACGCTTTTGAACACAGTTTTTTTACTCTTTTTTAAATCCTAATCCTACTACTTCTCTTGAATTTGTTATTATTATAAATGCATGTTGGTCTATTTTTTTCGCAATTATTTTTATTCGATTCACATCTCCTCTTGAAGCCGCACACATTAAAATCAACTTATCTTCATTTGTATACATTCCTTTACCATATATTCCTGTTGCTCCTCTTTGAACCTTCTTGCCTACTTCTTCTGCTATTTCTTCAGTTTTATCTGATATTATTAATAATAATTTTGTAAAATTTATTCCTTCAAATAATATATCTATCATTTTTCCCATTAAATATATCGCAATTGCTGAATACAACCCTATTTCTATCTCTCTAAAAAACACTACATTTAATGCAACTATTATGATATCTATTATCATTATTAAATTTCCTACTTTGACATTTGGCTTATATTCTTTTACTATGAAACTAACTATATCACTTCCGCCAGTTGATGAACTTGCTTTTAATATTATTGCCGTTCCTAACCCTAATAAAATTCCTCCATATATGCACGCTAAAAATCTGTCATTTGTTAATGGTTCAAATTTGTCAAAAAAGTCAATGAAATATGATAAAGCAATTGTTCCTATTAATGATTTTACAAAAAAACTTTTTCCAACTTTGAAAAATGCTATCATAAATAATGGAATGTTTATTAAAAGTATCATTGTTCCCATTGGGATTTTTAACAAATAGTACGTTATTGTAGCAACACCTGCTACACCACCTGAAGATAATTGATTCGGTAATAGAAATAGTGAAACTCCCAATGCCATTATTAATGCTCCTACTATCGTTAAAACTATTTCTATTATTATTTTTGGTATATTATATTTTTCTTCTATATGCATAAAAACCACCTTTTACCTTATTATTGGTAAATAGTGGCTTTTTTATTCATATAACTTTTTTTGAGATGTGTCCCAAAAAGGACAAAAATGTCCAAACAGAAACGTCCCCAAATGGACATCACTCTTCTAAGAAATCATGATAAGTCTTAGTAATTTCAATTTTTGATTTTCCTGGCTTAATATTTTCATCTTGTTTTAATACTAAATCCACATCATATGTATCTTTTAATTTAATAACATTTTCTTTTTTATGACCTATTACATTATTACTATCAACTGGATTTACAGTTACTTCTACTTCTTTAACTTTTACATTTAATTTTTTTATTTTAGCAACAATTGCATCATACCACAAACCTGATTCTACTAATTGTCTAAATGCCGGATGATATGGACCTGCAACTACTTCACTATTTTTTTCTTCTGGTGATGTAATTTCATCTGTATTTTGCAAACCTACTCTTATTACTTCAATTTTCTTTTTTACAAACATTGATACTAATTCTTTACAAGTTTCTACTGCTTGTGCTAATGGTAATGGTTGATATTCTCCATTTTCGTATTCTTTTTCTAGTTTTGTATTTTTCACAACTAAAACTGGATAAATTCTTACCATTTTAGGCTTTAATTTGATTAATGCTTTTGCTGTATTTATTTCGTCAATTTTTGTACTTTCTGGTAATCCTACCATCATTTGATGGCCTAATTGAAAGCCATATCTTCTTATCAATTTTGATGCTTTTTTTACATCTTCAAAAGTATGTCCTCTATTTGCTCTTTTTAAGATATAATCATTTGCTGATTGTACTCCTAATTCTATTGTCTTTACTTTATAACTTTTTAATCTCTTTAAAGTTTCTTTATCTATACAATCTGGTCTTGTTGAAATCCTTATACTTTCTACTTTTCCATCTTTTACATATTCATATGCAAGTTGTAATAGTTCTTCTTGTTTTTCTTTTTCTATTGCTGTAAAACTTCCTCCAAAAAAAGCTATTTCTATTTGTGCATCTTCACTATTTATACTCTTTAGGTAATCTTCTATTATCTTCTTTGCTTCTTCTTTAGTCATATTTTTCTTTTGACCACTAATTGATTTCTGATTACAAAAGATACAATCATTTGGACAGCCTAAATGTGGTACAAATATTGGTATAATATATAGCTTTTTCATCTATTTACCTCTTTTCTTATTTTTTCATATTTTTATTAATTCATCTCTTCTAAAGCCTTTTTGGCAGCTTGCATATGTGCTTCTTTTTTACTTTTCCCCTTTCCTTTTGCAAGGACTTTTCCATTTACACTTACTTGTGCTTCAAAACTTTTATCGTGGTCTGGCCCTTTTTCTTTTGTTATTTCATAAACTATTTTTACATCTCCATGCTCTTGTAACTTTTCTTGTAAAACTGTTTTATAATCTTTATCTCCTACGTGTTTTGTTGCTATTTCTATTTCATTTTTTAGGTTCGTAATTATAAATTTTTCTGCTTGTTCTAAACCACCATCTATGTAGATTGCTGCAATTACCGCTTCTACGCTATCAGCTAATATTGCCGGTCTATTTTTTCCTCCTGTTATTTGCTCTGATTTTCCAAGATATAAGAAATCACTAAAATTATGCTTTTTTGCAATTTTGTAAAGACTCTTTTCACATACTACTGTAGCTCTAACTTTAGTCATTTCTCCTTCTTTTAATTTAGGATAATTGTTATATAGATATTTGCTTGATATGAACTCTAGAATACTATCTCCTAAAAATTCAAGTTTTTCATTACTCTCGACCTTTTTTTCGTATGCATACGATGTATGTGTTAATGCTTTTTTTAATAATTCTTTTTGTTTAAATGTATATCCTATTTCTTTTTCCATATCGTCTAATGCCATACTTGATTTTTTCCTCCTTTCGTCTATTTTTTTACACTACTATTATATACTATTTTCTAAATTTTGCAAGTAGGGAAAGTTCCAAAAATTTCTTGCCAAAATATATGGACAGATGAATTTTGTTATTGTATAATAAATGTGTATTATTTTAAAAGTAGAAAGTGAGAAAATATTATGGCAAAGGATAATAATTCTTTCCAAAGAGAGGAACGTAATTTAATAGATGTTTTTAACGAATTGCAAGAACTTCAACGTAATCCAAAAGCAAGACAAGCCTATCAAAAAGAATCACGTAAATCGAAGTTTTCTTTACACTCAAAACTTGATTCAAATAAAACTTACCAAAAAACTTATGATTTAAAATTATCACATATTATTATTGGTTGTTCTGCTTTAGTTATTGGTATGGCCATTTTCTTCCCAAAAACTTCTGCTTTTACTGAAAGTTATGCAAAGGAAGAAAATATTGAAGCTGTTTCAGAATATGAATTAAATCGTCACCGTTTGAATATGCAGACAATAATTTCTGAAAATTCTGGAATGGATAGAGTTAAAGAGCAAGTCACTGAAGAACGTGATGTTGATTTTGAAACTACATATCAAAATAACGCAACATTACCAAAAGGTGAAGAAGTTACACTTCAAGAAGGTAGTCTTGGTAAGGATAATGTAACTGTTGTTAAAACATATGAAAATGGTACTTTTGTTGAAGAAGTTATTTTAGCTAAAGATAGATTAGTAGAACCTGTATCTAAAATAATTGATGTTGGAACTTCTGAATTCTTAGCAAAACATAAAGTTCATCTTGGTGATACAATGTATTTTGTAAATAAAGGTACTTTAAAAGAAGCTGCTGATGATACTTCTAAAGATGTTGCTGAAGTTCAAGAAAGCTTAGATGTTAAACTATTAGAATTACCAAGTGAAGAATGGTGTAAAGTTTCTTTTGATGGTATTGAAGGATATATTAAAACTTCAAACCTAACATCTGCATCTTCTACACCAAATATCGTTGAAAAGAATCGTATTCAAAGAATTTTAATAAAAGTAAATATAAATATGGAATTAAATAAGACAAGTGGTCTTACATTAAATGATTATAAAAAAATATTTACAAATATACCTAATGACAAAAATGATATTTTTGAAGATAATTATACTGTATTCTACAACGCAGAAAAGAAATATAATATTAATGGTATCTTCTTAGCTGCTATGGCAATTCATGAAAGTGCATGGGGAAGCTCTCAAATAGCTCAAGATAAAAATAATTTATTTGGCTATGGTTCTTATGACGAATCACCTTATGAGTCTTCTTATGATTTTAATAGTTATCAAGAAAGTATTGAAACAGTTGCTAAATCTTTAGTTAAATATTATTTAAATCCACCTGGAACTAAAATATATGATGGTGAAACAGCCCTTGCTTGGTATTATAATGGACCTACATTACAAGGCGTTAATACTAGATATGCAAGTGATAAAGATTGGTATACTAAAGTTTATAATTATATGGAAATGCTATATAATAGACTTAAATAAGTACTATGTACAAAATATTTGATTGCTAAAAGAAAGATGAGCTATCTTTCTTTTAGTATATCTTCAATAAATTTAAAATATTGGAGGTTGTAAATGAAGATAAAAAAGAAGATTAAAGTAAAAAATGAAAGATTATTATTTGCTGTTTTATTAATTGCTTTATTTATTATTTTTATACTATATTATAATTTTGTATTTTCAGAAGTTTTTGCTAGAAATGCATTTGCTAATCAAATGATAGAAATTGCTGACCAAAATGAAAACCCAATCTTTACAGTTCAACGAATTCTATTATATAGTAGTGCAAATGCAATTGATAATTCAGATGATTTATCTTTAAAAGATATGAGTATATTACAATATACAGATATTTCAATATATATAGATAATTTAGGAACAATATCTGATTTAACAGATGAAAATACAATACGAGAACTTTATATTGATAATATAAATATTAAAACTAATTCTGATATTGGAAAACAAGTTCTAAATTACAAAAATCCTTTGAATTTTGGAAAATATGAGAATTTACAATCAACAGATAGAATTGATTTTAATATTGTGAATACTAATTCAGAAAATGAAAATCATGATTATTCTACTCCAACTTTTTATACAGATTGCTCAAATCCAATTTCTTTAGGATATATTAATAAAGATATTTTGACTAATTATGCTGCAACACAAGATTCAAATACTGTTTCTTTTAATGGAAAGGTATTGCAAGAAGCAAATATTAATTTAGATGATATTGGTTATAATTTAAGTTTTAGAATTAATATTGTTAATAATTTAGGTCAAAAATTTGTATATAATATGTCTTTAAATGTTGATTTAAATGATGATAATGGTGGTATTTATAATGGATATATTTATAAAGGTAAAAATACTTCTGGAAGAGAATATCAGTTTTTTAAAGAGATGTAGTAAAATTTTTATTTATAATTAAAAACCTTTTTAGCCCACAGTTTGTGGGCTTTTTGTATGTTTTATTTATTTTTTCCTTGACATTTTTCAAAAAATCTGCTATTATAGAAATTGCTTAATGCAAGAATTATTCATTAAAAATTTGCAGGTATAGTTTAGTGGTAAAACGAGACCTTGCCAAGGTTTAGTCACGAGTCCGATTCTCGTTACCTGCTCCACTTTTTATTTTTTTGTAATTTTTATATTACATACTACATATTATTTAATATACGGCGACATAGCCAAGTGGCTAAGGCACGAGTCTGCAAAACTCTGATCCCCGGTTCGAATCCGGGTGTCGCCTCCAATTAACCCCTATTTAGGGGTATTTTTTATTATTTACTATTATCTAAAAATGGCTATAAATCAACATTTTTTATTTTTGATTATTTTTAAATATTTAATTTTATCTTTGTTATTACATTAGAATTACATTAGAATAGATTTTCAATTACATTAGAATAAATTAATATAATTTATTATTTAGCACATTATATATTAAACTAAGGATAATGGTCGACAAATAAGAAATTGAAAAATTATTTGACAAATACAAAAAAAGATGTTATTATATAGTTAGCTTAAGTAAATGTATCGTTGGTCGTAACGAAACATATAAAGTAACTGGTATGTGTACTGCAATTGCACATACTGTTTTTTATTTTAAAATAAAAAGAGTAGGAATAAACTGCAATTTCATTCCCCACTCTCGACTATGTATGCCTCTAGTCTTTATCATCTTTTTTACCTTCTCTTAATCTAAAGTTTTTTTCTTTTTCATCAAGTAACATTTCAATTAATCGAAGAATAAGGTCGTAACTAGACATACAAGTAACCCCCTTTCCACCCTTATGCAAAGGATTACCTTTCTGTCAATGAAAAGGTTGTTATTATATTATAATATTTTGAATTGAAAAACAAGCGAACAAGTAAAATTTTATTTATAAATGTTGTCATATTATTATATTAGTTCAAAAATTAAAATATTGTCTTTAATTTTCACTTTTATTTGTTAGGCTACAAATTACATGTTTGAGTTTTCACTTATCTTTAAATCTAAAATAAGAAAATAAATGAACTATATATTAACCTTAAGCAATTTTATTTTTGCTTAAATATTCTTTTATTTCTTTTTCTGTATCCAAACAAAATTGTTTTAATATTAAAATTGTTTTTTCTAATGTTTCTATTATTTCATTAGTTGGTACTGATGCCTCTCTTTTCTCTATAATTACACCATTTTTATCTATTTCTGTAAATGCTCTTGGAACAAATGGAGAAAAACTATGAGTTAAGTCGTTTCTATACTTTTTAGCTTTTTTAAATGTTCTATTTTCATTTATTCTTTCTAAAATCTTATAAATGTTTTGATTTTTTCCCTTTATTTTTCGTATTAATTGACTAATAAAATTTTTTGCGTCATTTTTTATTCCTAAATCAAATACTTCATTTATTACTTGTCCAATTAATTCAAATGAAGTGCAGATTTTAAAATATAATATTTCTGCTGTTTGATTAAATAATATTTTTCTTATTGTAATTTTACTATTATTCTTAGGAATATATTGAGGTAAATCTTTTGAATAATATCCATATAATTCTATATATTGTACTAAACAACTACTTATATAGTTATTAAAACACATCAAGCTACTATATTTAGGCTCTATAAAAGGAAATATTTCTCTATTTTCGACAATGTTATATCTAATATTTTGTATTTCTGCGTTTTTTAAAATCTCTTTTCTTCTTTCTTCATCTGGAAACTTTATCATATCAAATACATTTAATTTATTTTTTCCTATCATTATACCATCTCCAATTAAAAAATATCATATTATCGTAGTAAAATCAATTTATTATAACAATAAAATTCTAATTTTATCTTTTTTGTTTATCTTATTTTTAAAAGCTTATAAATTTTTATATGTAATTCTTCATATTTTAATTTTTTCACATAAAAGATTACTCCTCCCCTTATAATAGTTTTTCTACAAAGCAACATAAAGCTTTTTCAAATTTTAGACATATAACTGTTGTAATAATCAATCATAGAAGATTGTATCCTTACACAGATAAAAATAAAAGGCTCTACTTTAATCGTAGATAACCTTTTATAAAATTAATTGAATTTTTTATTTATTTAATAGGTCAATACATAAAATACAACCTTATTAAATTTTATTTTATCTAATATTTATTTCATAAGTTTTACTTCCAATTTGAACATATGCAATTATAGGCTCAATAGCGTTTACGACTTCATCTGGTAAATCGCATAAATAGTACATTTGACCTACTGTTAATGGGTTAATATTGGTAATATTAGCATAAGTAAAATCTCCATCTTTATCAACTATGACTGGAAATGAGCTATATTCATATTTTTCATTATACTTTACTTTTACAGTTGCCACATCATCTGCTGTAATATCTGTTGCTTGTAAATTTTTATAATCTAATTTTATTACTAAGTATGAATGTCCTTCTTGTTTAGCCTCATAATATGTATAAAGAGTTGTTAAAACTGGTGGCTCAACTTTTTTTGAAAATTCACTTCCCTTAAAAGTTAATTCGTATTTATCACTTTCAATTACTGGCACATCTTGAGTAAGAACTTCATTTTGTTCAGTTTCTATTTTACTAGAATTTTCTTGTTTTGAATTATTATTTTCTATTTCATTTTCAACATTAGAAGTTTTATTTGTTGTTGCTTGTTCACTTTCTTTTGCATTTTTATTTGTATCTTCTTTAAGAAAAAACTTATGTTCAACAACTAATGTAACAATTATTGTTAAAATAATAATTATTGCTATACCACTTATTTTCTTTACTATTTCTTTTGATTTGTTTTTATTTTCTTCCATTTTAATAATCCCCCTATATTTTGCTTAAAATGTTATCATAATTTACATTTTCATATATTGTAGCTTGTTCCCATGTTTCATTTACTGTTTTTGTTAATCCTTCAAAAATAGCTTTTAAGAATTCTCCTCCTAATTCAATGCCACTACTATCAACTGTTGTATTTCCTGCTTGAGCTACTGCTTCTGCATAATCACTCTCTACAAATGTACAACCTGTCATTTCTCCATCTCTAGTTACAATTATTCTTCTTACAGTTTCATCGTTAGCCCCTACTGTATCCATATCAAACAAGTAAACTGTTTCTCCTTGTTCATTTGTTGTTTTTCTAGCTTCATACAATTTTTTACAAAAATCCTTTAATGCAACTGGTTCTACTGGTTGTACAACTTCTGTATAATCAGTTTCGTTAGTATTAGCTTCTTCTTGTTTTGGATTTAACAACTGATTATTTACATTTACTAATTCGCTTAATAATTCTTTTTCATCATTGTTCAATGTTATTTCTTCTGCAACTGTTAATGTTTTCTTGTTATCATCTGTTGTTCCTCTAAAATAGCATACAAAATAAATTGCCACTGCTACAATTATTACTGTTAAAACTATAAAGATTATTTTTTTAGTCTTTGACTTCATTATTACCACCTCCTCTTTTATTTTTTAATTTTATATTACAATTATTACTGCAATTAAAATTGTTACATTCATCACAATAATAATTATAAAAACTATAATACCTATTCTTGCAATTTATTTGTGTAATTCCTCGTATATTTTCAATTTCAATTTTTATATATTCTCTTGTTTCAAATAAATCTCCATTTTTTAATAAAATTTCTATATTTTTTAATATCTTTAAAAAGTTTTCTATTTCCATTTCCTTTAACTCCATTTAAAATTCAATATAATTATATCTTATTTCCCTCTCACTTGCAAGTGCTACCTTTATAAGTGCCCTTCATATAAAATGTTAAAAAAATATAGGAGAGTAATTAAGTGATAAAAATAAATGTTGAAAAAATTTTAAAGGAACAAGGAAAAACTAAATCATGGCTTTGTGATGAAATGGACATTTCATTTTATAATTTAAATAAAGCCATTAAAAGTGGCAAAAAATCAATAAGCTACAAATACTTAGAACGGTTTTGCAAAAGCTTTAAATTGTAGTTTTGATGATTTGTTAACGATTGTAGATGATGACAAAGAAAAATAATTATATTATCTTGCAAATATCTTTTGAATTTCTTTGTCTATCTTTTTATTTAATTTTATTGTTTTCCAATTATTTTCTCCATATTTATGTATGTATTCTTTATGCTTATCCATAAGTTGATTTATTTTTTTATTGATTACAATTTCTAAATTTTTTCTATATAAACTTACTGTTTTAATTCCTGCTTCTCTCCAATTTTCCTCCTGTAAAGATTTCTTTATATCTTCCAAAATGTTCAATGCTATTTCTTTTTTCATTTTTTTATAACTCCTAACTATTTCTATCAAAATCTAATTCTATTTCCGTGTTATCATTCAACACTAATTTAAAACTATCTTTATTAATTGAACTATAAAAGCTATTGACTTCATCTAAGTTTATTTCTACATCATAATCTTCTATATCATCACGAACTGAATTATTAATTGAAAGTATTTTGTCTTTTATTATAAAAATACTTTTGTTTATTGTTATTAGAGTTTTTATAGTTCCTTTTAGATAAATATATAAATCTTTTTCTTCATTAAAATAAAAATATTTTTTAAACTCTTCAAATGTTATTTCTTTCATATTTTTTATTCCTTCTTTCTTCTTTTTTGTTTCCAGTCAAGAAACTTGTATTTTGTCGATTTACCAGTAAAACGATTTTATCATATTTATATTATAAAATCAATAAAAATAAATTTTAAGGAAATAATATTGATATGAACAAGTTTATTAAATATAATGATAAAAGTTTAAATGTCATCGGCAAAAAGGTTAGAAAATACAGAGAAACTAATAATTGGTCTTTAACAGATTTATCAAATAAATTGATGCTTATAGGAATTGATATTCCTAAATCTTCATTACAAAATATTGAAACTGGTAAAAGAGTTGTTAAAGAATATGAGTTTTATGCACTCTGCAAAATTTTTGGTGTTTCGATGGAGGAAATGTTAAAAGATTTTATAAAAATTTTAAAATAAAAGAATTTACATTTTAAAATGTAGGTTCTTTTTTGCATAGATGACTTGTTCTGCCCATAGCCTATTTGTTATTTTCTATAATTTCAATCACTTAAAATAGGGGGCAATAAAAGACTAGCAAAAGCTAGTCCTTTATTGTTGTATATCTATTTCAAAATCTTTAAATTTTAAAATAATATGCCATATATTCACTATTTTTATTTTTTGTATATAATCCACACTAATTATAAAATTTTGATATTCTCCATTAGATAAAAATATCTTTTTCTTGTCTAGTGCTATTTTTGTATTTTGTAAAATAATTGTACTACTAATTATTCCTCTAATATTTATATGTGTAGTTATATTTCTAAAATGTTTTAATAATATATGTTTTAATATGTTATATTTTATTAGCATTTTTTAATTCCTCTTTCTTTTAATATTGCATAAAATGATGTTTTTCCCATCTTTAATGCCTTATATGTTTCTACTCCTGATTGCTTTTTATTTATATATTTATTTAATTGGTCTTGTAATTCCTTTTCGTTTATATTTAGTTTTGGTCTACCAACTTTATTTTTTGTATTATTCATTTTTTATCACTTCTTTCATATATTTTAATAAAATCATAAAATTTGTTTCTTTTTAGTCCTGTTAGCTCAATTCCTTTTGTTGCCGTTATTTCTCCATTTTTCCATTGTTCGTAAACCTCTCCAAAATTTGATGGTATTTCAACTTTAGGTCTACCGTATGGTCTGCCTTGTTCTAGTGCAAGTTTTATCCCATCTGCTTGAGTTCTTAATATTGTAGTTCTTTTGTTCTGTGCTTCCCAACAAAATATTTCAAAAACAATATTTCTAATCATTTTTGCTAATGGTTTTACACTCTCATCATCATAATTGAGATTAAGAGATGGCATATTCAACACCCTTATATTAATTCCATTTTCCATAAAATATTGCCACTCCTTTCTTAAGTTGTCATTCCTCCCTAACCTGTCAAGGTCATCAATAACCAATGTATCTCCTTTCTCCAAGCATTTTTTTGCGTATAAATAACCTGTCCTATCAAAGTTCTTCCCACTTGCCTTGTCATAATATATATTTTTTTCAAGTATTCCAATTTTTAAAAATTCCTCTATTTGTCTATCTAAATTTTGTCCCTTTGAACTTACTCTTGCATATCCAATAGTTTTTGCCACATTTATCATCTCCATTTCATATTTTTTATGTTTAGAAAAGTGGTTTTAACTTTCTAAATGTTTATAAAGTATTTTGACCACATTTCTAAACAAGAATTTCATATATTTTTTATTGTTTAAAAAAGTATACTTTTATAAACAGTCATTTTTTGCCTCTTCCAGCAATAATTAAAACAATTATTATTTGTATTATTATTAAGTACATATTTTATCCTCCGTTCATATTTCTTCTATATATTTTTACCATTTATCATTTTAAAATTCTTCACTTGCAACAAATATACTACTTTTTGTTACTGATGTGTTTCTATTTATTTCTAATAATTCGCTATCATTTAATTGTTTTGTATATTCTATTAAATCATTTATGTTTTTTCTTTTTGCTTTTGTATTATCTAATATTTTACTTTTTCCTAATCCATTTGAAGTTGCATAATATCTTCCCTTTTCCTGATAAAACTTACTTATATGTAATGATATTTGATTTTTATAGTTATATCTCAATGCAAATTCTAAATAATGTTCATCATCTATTTCTAGTCGTTTTACTAGTGTTTTTTCGTTATGATATAGATAATATTCAGTATCTAGCTTCCAAGCATTATTACACTTGTCATTTATCTTTAGTATTTGTTCTCTTGTAATTTTTCCCATTTCTAAACCCTCCAATTTTTAAATTTGAAATATTAATAATACGTTTTGTTAGCTCGAATTTTTATTACAACTAACATATAAAAGAATTTTTGGCATAAGAAAAACACCTACCTTTCCAATAATTTTTTCACATCTATTGAAAAAACAAGTGTCTTTATGATAAAATATATATTAGTAATATCTTTCAATAGATATGCTACAGGTTTTGAGGTGTTTACTAGTTTGGCGACAGTTACACCTCAAAATTTTTGTTTTTTGAAACTATAAGTATAATATCATATTTTTTAAAATGTGTCAATAGCAAAATTAGTTCTTTCGCTACAGTCCCAACGGTTACGTTGTTTTTAAATTGTAGAACTTATGTTTGTGTTTATTTGTATGATATCGGGGTTTTCGATTTATCCAGCAAATTTTAAAATAAAAAAATTTATTCTTTTAATGTTATACATTTTAAATTAATATATATGCTTACAATTACAATATAATATTGCTTATTTCTTGTTCCTAGTAAAACTAAATAATAAATATCTTAATTTCAATTTTTTATAACTTACTTAGAAAAGTAATAAAGTTTTAACCTGTTTTTATTACTAAAAAGCTAAAACTTCGTTCTCATTATTCTATTTTTCTTTAAAATAAACATTTTATTATATTCGTACTTGTATATTTATCTGTATGTCATATATTTATATATTTCTATTACTAAGTAATTATACATTTTTCTGTTCATATATTATTTATATTTTTTCAGCCATTAAAAAAATTATTTTAATCAAAACAACTTCATATTTCTTTAGTTCATTAATTACAAAAATCTAGGAGAATTCTTTTTTAATATTATATAAAGACTAAAACCTTGATTTTATCGATGTGACAATTCATTGTACTATACATGTTTGCTTTTTATTCCTTTTGTCCTTTTTTCTAAATATCTAAAAAAATATTCATTATTTTATATCAAAAAAATTATTATAAACAAATAAAAACGAAACTATAAGCATTTTATCACAAATTTTAAAAAAAGTAGATAGCTTAGAAAATACTTGATTTTATCAATTATACTATTAATCTATTGTACTTTAATAATTTTAGATATAGAAAATTTTAATTTTATTTTTATTTTACTATTTAAAGTTTATTTGTATATAAGTCGTTTTCTTTTACTTGCATCTTTCTTCTTTTATCTCTTAAATATTAAAACTTCATTATTGTAGTGTTTAAAACTTAAATACTATATGTGTTAATTAATTCTAGTACTGGTTGTTTTTTACTGTTTTCTTTTCATTTATTAATGTCTATACCAAATATGTATTAATCTTTTACTAGATTAATTATTTTACTGTTTTTTATAAAATATGATTATTATGATTTCTTTTAACATTTCTTCTATTAATATGAAAATACCTATTTCTATACATATAATGAAACTAATTTATTTTTTGTCTTTTTTGTTATTTTTTCTTTACAAGTATATTTTCTTTTTTATTTTTATACCAGACATACTTTTTATAGATTTAAAAAATCCATTTTTCAACTTTCTAAAAATTAAAAAATTTCAAATTCAAAAAAATGAGGGGGAGGCTATTTTACTTATCACAAAATATTCCCCCATCAATTTTCTATATTCATTTCTCTAAAATTTTACTTAGTTCCTCTTTCAAAACGCCTTCATCTATTTCATAATTTATAAATAATCCTCTATATTCTTTCAACTTTTTTTTAATTCTAGTTATATTCCTTATTATATTAAGGTTAAAATCTATATTTAAAAGTTTAGGTATAATAGAATAATGCCATTTTATAATTCCGTATTTTTCATCATCTTCTTCATATAACCATTTTTCGTATAGATTTTCTTCTTTTTTAGGTATATATGAAAAATACTCATCTTCTTCTGTAAATTCTTGATATCCTTCATGTACAAGCATAGTATTTACCTTTTCTCCAGTTACTGTTAAATCTGTTCCCAATAATATAGTTATAACGTATCCCATATCACTGACTTTTAAATATTCTTCTCTCTCATCAAAAATTTCTTCTATATAATTTAATAATTTAATGTTTTCTCTTTCCATTTATAACCTCCAATTCTTACTGTTTTTGCATGTTTTAAATATTATTAGTATTCAGTTACATTTTTTGTTAATTTCTTGCTTCGCATGAACTCAATGGATAAGAAGTAATAGCGTTGCTATTAGCTTCTATCCATATTTTGATTCTTTAATTTCTTTTAAAAAGTTTACCTCTTTCTATAATAAGAAAAAGAAAGGTAAAGAATTTTAGAACAAGAATAATTTGATACACAGCGTGTAGAAAATTATTCTGTATATACAACGAAGTAGATATATACCCAAACATGTAACTGAATTTTACTACTCAAAAAAAATATACTGTCCTTTTTCTGTTATTCTATTTCTTTTCATAAAATCTATAACTTCCACTTTATTAAGTACTTTGTTGCAAAAAATTGAACTAGCATTTTTTTTGTTATAATCTATTCCAATGTATTGACCTATTTTCTTTTTCCTATATTTATTTTTTTGTACAACTCCTTTTGAATCTTTAGTTTTTATTTCTTCTGGAACTGAACCTTCTAAAATATTTCTAAATAGTGTAATAGTTTTTTGAGCATAAGTCCCAAAAATTTTATCTAACTCAAAATTATCATATATATGTTTAATCTTTTTTCTTTTAAAAGCAAATTCTTGATAATTATATTTAGACTCTTGTATTAATTTACAATTTGGCAACATATCACATATCATATTAAAAACGAAATTATCTTTTGTTATTATTACTACATTTGTTTCTTGGCTCATATCTCTATTCACTCTTTTTATAGCTTGATATATTTCACTTGCTACTAGTTGTTTTCTATACATTTCAAAATCCCTATCATTAAGTTCGTAAATATCTCCATGCTTTCCTCCATTTCACGTTGGGGCTGATATAAATATATCTTCCCCTATTTCATCATAAGTTTTCCTAGAAAAATATAAATATTCTAAAACAATTTCTTTATCTGGTAGATATGGAGTACATGCAATAATAACATTTTTCATATTTTTATAATCATTGTTACTTCTTAAATTAGCAAAATATGTAGATTTATATCCTGTATAATCTCTATTTGCACTTTTCATATTGTCAATTATTAAAGTTTCATTTTTACCTAAGTCATCTGCTATTTTACATATTACATCTCTATAATTTGAATACTTTTCTTTTCCTGAGGCACTAGAATTTTCAAATATTTGAATGATGTTCCATTTTGAATAATCTAATACGCTTTCATACTCTTTAATATTAAATAATTTAGGGTTTAATTTATAAGCACCATTTAATTTTGCAGAAGCATCTAAAATAAAATTGTTGCTTAATTTCCAATATTCTACATTCCTATCTATTGTGTAAAGAATATAATTTTCAATAAGACATGTTCCATTATAAAAATGCCATATATCTTCTATTCTGTGTATTAATTCCTTTTTTGTTGTTTCTAGTCTTTTTAAGAATTCATCTTCTATATTTTCATATATCAATTTTTTTAATTTATTTATCAGCTTTTTTATAATTTTTTTGTCCGTTTTCGCATTGAAGAAATGTCTTTTGTTGTCAACAGTTGATAAGGTTTTATCTAATTCCTCCACAATTTTCCCAAATAAAGAAATTAGATTTTTATTTGCTAACTTGCTTTCTATTTCTTTTATGTTTGCTAAAGAAAATGTTTTTATTGTAGATAATGAAAACCATTCATCTATAATTAGCAAATCTCTATCCTCTTTAAATTTTTTTATCATCCCTTTGTCATTTGCTAACATTTCATATAATCTTTGTGTTATAGCAATTATTGGATATATTTTTAATTTTATTTTTATATCTTTTTTGCTTTTTACAGTATCTTCATTTATTGCAAAGGCTATTTCTTCTCTAAATGCTTTATTTATTTCTTTTACCATTTCTTGTCCACTTCTTTTAGTTTTTGCAACATAAATTGCTCCTTTTTGTTTTGGATATGTATATTTGTCAATTAATGCAATTAAAACATCATGTGTCTTTCCTAAACCACATTCACGAGGTTCTATTTTAAATCTATCTCTATTAAAATATATAAACTTGTTGTCTACTATATCAAATTCATTTTGCCCATTTATGATATCCTGAATGAAATTTTTTTTATGAAATTTTAATTTCGCTATGTTGCAATTTTTTATATCATATTCTTTTTGTCTATCTAAATATTCTACTGCTGTTAATACATTATTTATTCCCTTCATATATTACACCGCCTTGTTGTTTAAATTAATTCTTCTAGCACATAAAAAAATATGTGCTAGGTACTTTTTTATATGTCCATATTTTTTATAGACAATATTTTTCTAATTTTTTCTCTTTCTAAAAAATGAATTCTCCAATGTCCTCCTACCACTTTTGTTTTCACCAAAGAATTTTTGGCAGGTTTTCCAACTTTTTTTACTAAAGTTCTATACACTTCTGGTCTTGAAGTATAAATATCTATTGTTTTTGAGAAGTAATCTACATTGATAGTAGTTTCCTGTTCTTCTACAGGATTTTTAACTATTTTTATTCTTCCCATACTTCCTCTCTCCCTTCTAAACTAGAGTTCCTTCATTTTCATTTAAAATTCTAAGCAATTTTTTGTGTTCAATTTGCCAATGCCCTATTTTTACACCAAACTTTTTTAAGAATTCTAGTGCTTTATTTGCATTAACTCTTAACAATTTACTTACATCTCTGTAATTATACATAATTACAATATCTTCATCTTCTTCTTGAAAAACTTCTTCTAAAACTTCTTCTTCCATTTTTTATGCTCCTTTCTTTATTTACTTTTTTTAATCTTTTGAAACGCGTTTCTCTTAATCGTTAACCTATTTTTTTATTCTCCTAGGTTGTTCGACTGTAATCATCTTATCATGTTTTGAAAACACAAAAATAAGGGAATTTAATATTAAATTCCCCACTTTTTTCTAAAATTAAATACATCTTTTTCTGTTTCTAATATATTATCTCCATTTTGTTCCTCTATATCTCTTTTTATTAAATATTCAAAATCTGTATTTTTTAATTCTTTAACCTTGTCTATTATTTTTAACAGTGTTTCTAGTGTTATATATTCTATATTTCCTTCTAAAACATCTTCTATGAAACCTGTTTCTTTTCCTAATTCTAATGAAATACACTTCTTTTCTATACTTGGCAATTCTAAAAAATAATTTAACATATACTTTTTTAGACTCAAAAATTGAAGAGTCATTTTTTTATTTACTATGTTTTTTCCTACAAATTTTTTTGTATTTTTTAAATTTGTTGTATTATTACTTAACAAATCTTCCATTATACTTGAAGGAATAACTATTATCCATTTTTTTAAATTAAAGGCACTTTTTATTGGATTTTCCTTATATTCCAAAAAACATTTTTCTTTTATTTTTCTAATTTCTTTTTCGCTCTGTTCAAAATAAGGATTTACTTTATATTTATCTAATAACATTATTATTTCATAATCATCTAAGAAACCATATATTTTAAATAAGCTATAAATTCTTAAATAATAAGAATTTATATTATATTTTTCACGATTTGCTTCTTTACTTTTTCTTATTTTATTATGCTCAATATCATATAGCATGGTTTCATTAGCTCCATATTCTCCATAATTTTTGTTAAAATTTCGTACTCCGTGTTTCATATATTTTGTATAATCAAATTCATTTTCCATAAATTCTTTTAAAACTTCTCCTAAATATTTGCTTTTTCTTCCATTATACATTCTAGGAGTCAATTTATACGGTGATTGTTTAAAATTATAATATTCCCTTTGAAATCTTAATTCATCACCGATATTCTTAATTTCTATTAACTTAGTTTTAAATTCTTTCCTCATCTTTTCTCCTTAAATTTGTGGGTAATTTTAATACAAATTCCCTTATTTTTTAATTTTATATTATAGTATAATATAGTCAAATAAACAAGTACATTGACATTTATTAATTATCTCTTTATAATCTTAATGAAAAATGGTGTATGAAGTTTTGGTCGACCACACACACCATTTGACAATTCACAAACACTTGTTAAAGCGTTCGTAATTGCATTATAGCATATTTATGAACTCTTTTTCAAGTACTAAAATTTTTGAAGGAGTTGATAATATGGGAAGACGTGCAAAAGGAGAAGGAACTCTATACAAAACAATTCAAAAGGAAGATAGAAAACAGTATCGCCTAAAAATAGAATGTGAAACTTGTAGAAATTGCACAAATAGAGAGTTGTGTAATAATAGAATAGGAACTAAAAAATGTAAAAAATGCAAGGAGTGTACTGACTGTCTAAATTATTGCGATAGATTTTATTGTCATGTTTATCATTTAGCTCAAGCAACGATAAATGGCAGACAACAAACAATTGCAACAGGAAAAAAGCAAAAGGAAGTAAATAGGAAAAAAACAGAAAAATTATCTAAAATAGACAATGGAAAATATGTAGGCAAAAACGATATTACATTTTCACAACAACTTAGATACACAATGCAGAAAAATCTTGAAGAAGAAAAAATAGGGGAAAATACATATAATAGAAACCTTGAAACAATCAAAGGAATAGAAAAGAAAAATCCTGAGATTACCTCTAAAAAACTTCAAAAAGTAACTAGGGATGACATACTAGAAATACTGCGTTCAAATAAAAAGAACAGTCAAAGTGTTATTGAAAAAGCTTATGATATAATTAATGTTTCACTAAAAAAGGCTGTAAAAGATAAATTAATTGAAGAAGATAACAATCCTATCGAAGATATCGAAAGAACTAGCATTTTAAGTGAAAAGGATAAAAAAATAGCAATACCTTTTACTGTAGAAGAAACCCAAAGAATTATAAAATACATAGATGAACATGTTGAAAATTTAGTAGATATTAAAGCAAAAATTGACTCAATATCAATGAAAAACTTAATTAAATTAAGTTTTGCTTTCGGGACACGATGTGGTGAACTATCTTCAATAAACATTGATAAACATATAGACTTTGATGCAAAAAAAATAATAATTGAAAGAACACTTACTAGGAATAAGAAAAAACAAGTTATAATAGGCAAAAATACAAAAACAGGGAAAAAAGCAAAAAAAAGAGGAAATAAGGATAGTAGAGAAATACCTTTTGATTTGATATACTCTAAATATGAAATAGAAGAAATATTAGAAGAACAAATTGAAAATGCACAAAACATATCTGGCAATAAAGATAATTTATTATTCTGTAATAAAGATGGTACTTACATAGATGTAAAACACATAACTTGCATTTTCAAAAAGATTTGTAGACAAGCAAATGTAAAAATGGACTTGACAACTGGATGTCATATACATATGACAAGACATACTGTAGTAACCAGATTAATAGAAAGTGGTATGAATATATATGCAATTAGTAAAATTATAGGTACTTCAAGAGCTGTATTAGAAAAAACTTATGCACATATTCTTGATGATTTTGTGGAAAGAGAAATAGAAAAAAGCAAACAAAATAGGGAAGAGCAAAGCTTACTATTTAATGATGAACATAAAAAGCAAAGCTCAAATATAATTCCTTTTCCTAAAATTAAAACAAGTTAAATTACATTAGAATTACATTAGAATAGTTTATAATATTGTAAAAACATTGGTATTATTGACATTCGAAAGTATCCAAACCGACTGTCGCCTCCAATTTGAATAAGTTTAGATTGTTATTACTTAATAAGAAGATAGATATGTTTATTCAATATTGAAAATGCAAAAAATGATTATTATTCAAGAACTTTTGAACATTAGATTTGGTTAGCAAAAATATTTGACAAATATAAGAAAAAATGTTATTATATAGTTACATTAAACAAAACATTCAAAGTTCTGCGAATGTCATTTGTGCTTGTATGTGTATCACAACTACACATACTTTTTTTATATAAAAACAGGATAGACCACAACATTCTATCCTGTTTGATAATACTATTATGTATTATCTACTTTGCTTTTTTCATCTTTTGTATTTGCTTTCGTAGACTTTAATGTTTCAATTTCTTTTTGTTGTTTTAATAATTTATCTACTAGTTGCAAAATTAGTTCTGCGTTTGTCATATGTGCTTCCCCCTTTCCGTCCTTATGTAAAAGACTACCTTCTGACAAGAAAGGTTGTTAACATATTACTATATTTTACATTAAAAAACAAGCGAACATAGTAAAAATTAACAATTAAATTTTACTATAAATATATATAATTTATGTGGTTGCAGTAAAATTGCAATAATTTTAAGCAGTAGATGTCTAATAAACAAAAAAATATTCTTTCTCTGTTAAAAGAGAGAAAGAATATTTTTTTATTATTCCAATGCTATGTGCTATTTAGGTCTGTCCCTTTTGTTTCATTTTAAAACTATTTGGCACGTCCCTAAATCACAAATTTCTTAATTAAGAATACTCCACCTGCAATTGTTACTAAGACTATTCCACCTAACATGAAATATGTTCTTGCTACACCTGTACTTACTGATAACATTACTGGTGCATCATCTATGTCGTCTTCTCCTTCTTTTTGGTTATCTGGTGTTGAGTCTTTATCTGGTAAGTCATAGTCATTATCATCTTCTGATATTTCCGCTATGTTTGTCATTACTCCCATGTTATTTTCATCATTTATCCATGTTAAGACTACTTCTACTTCTGTGTATTCTCCTGGTTGTAATAATATATCCTCTGTTAATTTTGTTGATATTACATTATTTCCTTCATCTGTCCATCCTGGGTTATCTACTGGGTCAAATCTTAGTCCTTCTGGTACATAGTCTGTTATTTCTTTTACATATCCAGGTATGTCACCTTCATTTGTTACTCTAATTTTGTATCTGAATTTTACTACTACATTATTGATATTTTTTCTGTACAATTCTACTTTTACTATTTCTTCTGGGTCATCATATGGTCCATGACCTGTTTCTGTGACTGTTTCTTTACCATTTTCTATTACTATTGCTTGTGTTACCCATTTTCTTAATGCTAAGTCAAATTCTTTTACTATTACTTTTTCAAAGTCATCATCATCTTGTTGTCCTGGTATGTATTCTCCTGTTTCATCATCTTTATATCCTGGTAAGTCTTCATCATTTGGAAGATTTACATTATCACTCTGAGAATCTCTATCTGTTGTTTCTTCTTTATTGTCATCTAAGTATTCTGTAATGTCTGCTATATTTGTAACGTTTTCACTTGTAGGTGTTCCTTCTACTACTCTACACATTACAGGAACTTCTTGATATGATAATACATATTGATTATTTTCATTTAATTCTGCTTTATTTATAATTGTATCCTCTAAGTATCTTGTTGTTAATGTTCTTCCATCTTCTGAAACTTCCCAGCCATATTGGTCATTGAATTCTCCATCAACATATTCTAAGTATGGTGGTAGATGGTCTTTTATTTCTGAAGCATATCCATCTATATCTCCTTCATTATATACTCTTAACATGTATATTACGATATTATTTCTTTGTACTAATACAGGCTCTTTTGTATGATTATATATTGCTGTAGTTATTAAGTTTCCATTTTCATCTTCTGTATTTAGTAATGATGTGTCTACAACTGGTGCTCTTGTATATGAACCGTCTTCATTTCTTAAATATTCATCTTCATCAATTGTTTCATCATCACTCACTGCTATAATAAATTTTCTTAAAGCTAAGTCAAATGATTGTAATACTACATTATCATAATCCTCATCATCTTCATATTTTACCCAAGTATCTGTATCTGAGTCTCTATCATCTACTGGATTTCCTTCTTCATCACAGTCTTCTGTAATTGCTGCTTCATTTCTTATAACTGTTCCAGCAATATTGTCTGCTATTACTTTAAATTTAACAGATACTTCTTTATATGATAAATCATCTTCTGTTTTTGTTCCATCATTTCTTCCAAATGCGTCTATTAAGTTACTTCCTGGTGTTCCTTCATTTTCTTTTGATAAATAATCTGTGGAAATTTGTACAATTCTTTCTCCTGATTCATCATATACAAAATTTCCCCACAAGAAACTTTGGTTAAATTCAATTGCTTCTTTTTCAGCATCTGATAATGTTTCATCTGCTTCTAATTCATCGCCTGTTTCTTCTGACCATAAGAATTCTAATCCTTCTGGTACATCTTCCGTTATTTCTTGTGCATATCCATTTATTGTTCCTTCATTATATATTCTAAATGTATATGTAACTATATCTCCTTTTTTTACTCCAACTGGTTCTTTGTTCATTTGATAATCTGCTGTTGTTGAAACTATATTTCCGTTTGAATCAATTACATTTAAATCACTTACATCAACACTTTCTAATCTTTCTGGAACGTTTTGATCATTTACTGCTACTATTCTTTTTATCAATTTTAAGTCAAATGTTTCTGGTAATAATACTAATTTTTCAAAGTCGTCATCATCTTGTTGACCTTTATAATAATAATCTGAATCTGTTAAATCTGATTTATTACCATTTCCAGTATAGTCTGACATATTATCTTTATTTACATTTGGTGTTGTTGATGGTTCTGAATCTCTGTCAGCTCCTTCTTGATTTGTAATTGTAACTTGATCTTCTGCATCATATTCTTCTGAAATCCATGCAACGTTTGTTAAGACTGTTGAATTTTGAGTATCTGGTTTTGCTGTTACTGTGCATTCTATTTCTATAGTTTCTGAGTCTAAATTTCCATCTGTATATGGATCTAAATTTTCAGTATTACTATCACTTCTCTTTAAACTTAGTCTATTTGTCTCTTCATCATAGCTATCTAGTTCAAAGTTTCCACTTACAATTTGAGAAAATGTTAATCCTTCTGGTAATTGGTCTATTATTTTTGTTGCTCTACCAGCTTTTTCTCCTTCGTTATATATTGTAATTTTATAAGTTACTACATCTCCTGATTCGATAAGAACTGGGTCTTTTCTATGTTTATATGTAGCTGTTGTTCCTGAAGCTAATGTTGATTCATCAATTTCTGGAACTCTAACATTTGCTCCTGTTAATTCTACTCCATTTACTTCAGTAATATATTTTCTTAATGCTAAGTCGAATTCTCTTTCATCATGTGGTGTAACAGTTAATTTAGTTGGTACTGATACATTTTCTTTCTCTGGTATTACTACAGGTTGTTCTCCATTATTTGTACTAGATACCCACAATGTTAATTTTGTATTACTATAATTAATAGTTATATTTACACTAATATCTCCAATATTTGTAGTATTAGGTACTGAAATATAGAAGTTTTGTCCTACTAAATCTTTTACCGTTGTTCCTTGAGATACTTCTGATTGGTTACTATCTAATAATTTATAATCAGATGTCTCTGTTCCTGCTTCTTCAACAACAAAATCAATAGTATATGGAGATGGATTACTTGCATTTTCTGAAATATTAATTGGTCCTATAATATAATTACCATTACTTTCCTCATAATCTATTCTTGTTGTATTTACTTGTGCAGGTGCACCTGTTGATTGTGTTCCAACATTGTCATATTTAGGTGCTTTTTCTATTGCTGTTTTAATCAAATAATTGTATAAAATTTCGGCCTGCTCTTGTCGTATTTCACCTTCTTTTGTACTTAAATTATAGTCTGACAAACTAGTATAAGTTGTTCCATTTGTTGTGTAATTAAGCCATCCTGTTTTAGAAGTTTTATCATATTTTCCATTTTCTTCACCATAATTTGTAAAATACCACAATGATGCCTGCTGAACAGCTTCAATATCATCATCAGTTAAGCTATATGCATAAGCCCCTTCACGAATTCCTGCTGATTTCAATAAGTTTTCTTTTTCTGCATCATCAGATGTTTTACTATAATAGAATAAATCTAAAGCTGCCAATATAGCACTATATTGATT
Organism: uncultured Clostridia bacterium; assembly: GCA_944388775.1. Taxonomy (GTDB): domain Bacteria; phylum Bacillota; class Clostridia; order TANB77; family CAG-508; genus CAG-269. The sequence continues at coordinate 31,817 of CALXKC010000007.1, forward strand.
AATTGTTGTTCCATTATCTAATTGGATAGTTCCTTCCACTAATTTTTTTAATATTTCATTTTGACCTTGTATCGCTTCTTTTTCAGTCTTCATATTATAAAACACATCATATGTTGCCCTTTTACTTACATTTTCAAAGCCCACTCCTGCCTTTAAGCAATATATATTTGCTTCAGTTGGGTCATTAGATGTAGCTGTACTATATTTTACAATATTCCATATCTTTGCTGCACTACTTGTTATACCACCGGTATTAGGATCTCCTATTGCATATCCCATTCCGCTATTCATTTTCAATTCTGTAATCCCTAAATACATAGGTGTATTTGCAGTTGCCGCATAAGTCAAATTAGAATACATTAAAACATTAATTATAAAAATAATTGTTAGTACTATGACCATTAATACTTTTTTCAATTTCATGGTTTTCTCTCCTTTTTGTTATTAATATAATCCTTCTTATATATTTTGTCACTTTTTTTACATATAGTCAATAGGACTTTTTACCATTTTTTATTAATCTATTATTCCCAATCTTATCCTTTTACGGATATGGGATTTAAAAGAAAATTAAAAAATTTAAAGTTTACATTACAATTATATTACATTTTTGCATCAAAATCAACAATTTACGTAAATTAATATATTTTTTTCTATTGCCGTAGTGTTTTTTATTAGTTCAAATTTTTTAAACATATTTCAATGTCTTATACTAAGACATATATATCATATTTTTTATAAAAATTTATATAATATAAAGAGGTATTTAGGTATGAAAATCTTTTTTATGAAATTTACATATTTATTAATCATATTTTTTATTATAATTACATCATTGAATTGTAGTTTTGCCGACGATTATCTTGAAGATAACCCAACAGTTGACGTCAGCAGCGAAATATCTGAAACTATTGCACAAACAACCGATTCGTTAGAATCCTCTTCAATCAACTCTCGCTCCTGCATAGTTTATGATAGAAATTCTCATATGATTTTATACGGCAAAAATGAAAAAACACAGGTCAAAATGGCTTCAACTACAAAAATTATGACATCAATAATAATAATTGAAAACTATAACTTATCAGAAACTATTGAAGTTTCCAAAAAAGCTGCTGGAACTGGTGGCTCTAGGTTAGGATTAAAAACTGGAGATAAGATTACAATAAAAGATTTATTATATGGTCTTATGCTATGTTCTGGTAATGATGCAGCAGTAGCACTTGCTGAATATGCTGGCGGAGACATTCAAGGTTTTGCTGAATTAATGAACAAAAAAGCAAGTGAATTAGGGCTTGCAAACACTCATTATGAATCCCCTCATGGATTAGATTCAGACGGTCATTATACAACTGCTTATGAACTTGCTATTCTTACTGATTATGCATTAAAAAATGAAACCTTTTCAAAAATTGTCGGAACAAAAAATTACACAATAACGATTAATGGATATCCAAAAAATTTATCAAATACTAACGAACTACTCGGATATTTAAATGGTGTTTATGGCGTGAAAACTGGTTTCACTAATGGTGCTAATAGATGTTTAGTAACTGCTTGTAAAAGAGATGAGATGGACATTATATGTGTTGTTTTAGGTGCAGACACAAAAAAATACAGAACTCAAGATAGTATTAAATTAATTGAATATGCTTTTAAAAATTTCACATATATTAATGCAAATCAAATAGCAACTGAAAATTTTGAAAATTGGAAAGATGAAAATTTAAAATATATAGATATTAATAAAAGTTCTTCCGCTTCATTTGACTTTGAAATAGAAACTTGTGAAAATCCCATTTTATCAGTATATAAAAATGATATTGGTAATATAAAAACTTATATCTCTATTAATACTAATTTAGAAGCCCCAATATCATCAAATACAGTAATTGGCAATCTAACTTTAAGTTTAAACAATCAAACTTTAATTACTTTAAATATTATAAATACTAATGATATTAATCGAAAAAATATTAGTTATTATTTAAATTATTTCTTCTCTAATTATTCAAATATTTTAGAGCAAGTTTTAGGTTATTAAAATATCCAAAAGGCCTAAATAAATATTTTATACTTATTTAGACCTTTTTGTTGAATTATTTTACATTTTCTTTGATGTAATCAACTACATCTCCTACTGTAACAACTTTTTCTGCATCACTATCTGGAATTTCAATATCAAATTCTTCTTCTAAAGCCATAACTAATTCAACTATATCTAATGAATCAGCACCTAAATCATCTATAAAAGAAGCTTCCATTGTTACTGCTGTATCTGCTACTCCTAATTGTTCTACAATAATTCCTTTTACTTTTTCTAAAATTTCTTCTGAACTCATACCTCCGAGTTCACCTCCTCTCAAGTTTTTAATGCTCAATTCATAGTTCATTTATATTATATGTTTTCCCATTTGTCAAGTAAATTATCAAAATATTTTTATTTTGTACTACCAAGTCAAGAAAAACATTTATCTATAAGCGTTTTTTAATTATATTTTATGAATTTTCTTGCTTTTCTTTTTGCTTAGTAAATTCTTCAATCATCTTATCAACAGCTTTATTTTCAACAAATTTTTCAGCTTGAATGATTGTATATTCAAATAGTAATGCGTCACTACTACCATGTGCCTTTACAACAGGTTTTTTTACTCCTAAAAATAATGCACCGCCATATGATTTATAATCCATCTTTTTAGAAAACCTCTTTATTGCTGGTAAACATGGTAAAGCTGCAATTTTAGTCAATATACTACTTGTCAAGCTTTCTGTCAATGTCCTTTTAACAAACTTTCCTAAGCCTTCTGTTGTTTTTAAAAATACATTTCCAGTAAATCCATCTGTCACTATTGCATCTATTTTTCCAGAAAAAGCATCTCTTCCTTCAACATTTCCAACAAAATTGATATCTAATTCTTCTGATTTTTCTTTTAAAAGATTATAACTTTCTCTAACTAATTCATTTCCTTTTGTTTCCTCAGTTCCTATATTTAACAAACCAATTGCTGGTTTTTCAATTCCATATGTATTTTTTAGATAGATACTTGACATTTGAGCAAATTGTAATAAATTTATTGGCTTACAATTTGTATTAGAACCTGCATCAATTAAAAGTAATTGGCTCTTATATGCTGGTAATATTCCTGCCAATGCTGGTCTATCTATTCCTTTTATTCTTCCTACAATTAATGTTGCACCTGTTAATAAAGCTCCTGAATTTCCAGCTGATATAAACACATCTCCTTCATCTTCTTTTAGCATTCTAAATCCTACAACCATTGAAGAGTCTTTTTTATGCTTTATTGCAACAGTCGGAGTATCTTCCATTTCTATTGTTTCAGTTGCATTCCTTATTTTTAACCTGTCAGAAATTTCTTCTATTTCTTTACCATAAAACTCTTTTACTTTACTTCTTATTACTTCTTCTTTTCCTACTAATATTACTTCTGCTTTTACTTTATTTATTGCATTTACTGCTCCTTTTATATTTGCATCTGGTGCGTTGTCTCCTCCCATAGCATCTAGTACTATTTTCATTGTAATTCCTCCTAATTTTGTCTTACTCCATAATATTTATGACATATCTATTTTATTATTATTTTAGTAAAATTACAAGTGATTTTACTGATTTTATTAGAAATTTGTTACAAGATAATAGTTTTAGATATGTTCTGTGTCTATCCATTCACATTTATTCTCTAAAGTCTTATATAAATTATATTTTTCAGCTTCTTTTGCATAACCCTTCCATGCAAAAAAAGACTGTCTCCATTTATTTAATCGCTCTAGATCATTTTCATTTATCCTATACTGTTTATTCCAATTTTTAATTCTTTTTTTCATCCTTTGAATGTTTGCCCTTTTCAATAATTTATGAGTTGTATATATTTTATAGCCACAAAATATCACTCCAACTTTTAAAGGGAAATATGACGTTTTTTTATTCAACTGCAAATGCAATTCTGTTTTCACGAACTCTTCTATCTCCTTCAAAATCTCTTTTGCTTTTCCTTTACTTTCCAAAATTAAAACACCATCATCCATGTATCTGACATAATATTTTACTCTTAATTTATGCTTAATAAATTGATCTAATTCATTCATATAAATATTTGCAAAAAATTGAGAAGTATAATTTCCTATTGGTATTCCAACACCAAATTCATTATCATTTTTATTCTCAGGATCAAATTTTATAAATTTTCGAGTTAAATCTAAAAAATCTTTATCTTTATAATATTTACACATAATCTCATATAACTTTTTTTGGTCTATTGAATAAAAAAACTTTTTAATATCATATTTAAGAATATACGGATTTTCCCATTTTCTTTTCGCAATACACATATATTTTTGTAATTTATTTATTGCTCCATGTACACCTCTACCTTTTATGCAGGCATATGAATCGACAATAAATTTATCTATCATATGTGGCAAAATAAATTCATGCACATACCATTGTTGAACTACTCTATCATAAAAATTCAAGCAATATATTTCTCTTTCTTTTGGAATATATACCTTAAATTTACTATATTTTCCTACTTCATATTTCCTCTGTTTTAAATCTGTTCCTATTCTGTATATATTGTCTTCTAAATACATTCCAAAATATATTCTATCTTTTTTATTCTTTTTACTTTTTGATGTTCTTTCATATGCTTCTTTAAATTTATAAAAATCTATTGCTTTATCATAAATATTTCCTATTTTTTTTGGCATGATTTTATCCATCCTCCAAGCATTTTTCCTATCTCTGATATTTTATAACTCCAAGTTCTATAATTGTTTTGTGAGATGTATTTTTTATCATAAGATATTCTTATCATAAATCTTTGATACATTAATTCCGCATCTAATAAATTTAAATAATTCAATTTATCTTTAACTTCAAAGACTTTTTGAGCATATAATATTAATTTCAAACTTGAATTCATTGAATTTTTAATATCTGATGTTAATGCAAATCTCTCGTTTTTAGGATATTTTTCTAACAGATGATAAGCATAATAATATAAATCTGTATATTTTTTATATATCAATAAATTTTGTTCTATTCTATCATGCATAATAATTTCCTCCTTACAATGTTAAAAATTGTACAGTGATACTGTACAATTTTTTTCGTATTTACTTAGTTTTCAATTTCTTTACTATTAAATAAATACTGTATATTTTTCTACCTTACGGTATGGTTATAAATTTCTTTAACATTTCACTACTAAACACCGTCCTTGAACTAAGTGCTACTTTGAGTGGCAACATAAATTGCTTCATGTTAAAGTACCAAAGAACACGCGCTTCGCCTGTTGTGTTGTTGTTGTTGTTATTGTTAACACCGAACAGCGAAATGAGAACAGAGAAACAGTAAACACTTAGCAATTTATAACCAAATTTTAATACTTTTTATAATTTTTTAGCACCAGAACTACAGATACCAGTATACTGTACTACAACTTCTAACATTGCACTAATTCCATATTACCGGCCTAAATGTAACATTGTCACGCGCTTCGCCTGTTGTGAAGAAGTTGATGGGACTGTAAACACCGAACAGCGAATCTCTAGTTGGTATTGGATAGTCATTATTATTTGAAAAACTATATGTAGCTCCAAACCAATTTCTAGTTTCTGCAATTGCCATACCTAAAGTATTATCTACTGTTATATTATTTATATTAGGTGAAGTAGGTATTAAATTAACATATTTCTCCATCCCTGGAGTTTTTAATGCTTCTTCTAACCTATAACGATAAGCTGTAGCATTTGATGATGTTGTACTTCTAGTTTCAAACATTGAAGATACATGCATATATCCTCCTGTATCTTGTACACCTGATTCATTACCTGTAGAAGTATTATTAAAAGATGAAAGTGAAGTTGCATTAGATCCATATCTACTTTGTGCCAAATATGCAACAGCACCCCAATCTAATGATGTAACTAAATGTGGATCCAAACTATTTGTACCTAATGTTGAATCTCCATTTCTCAAATTATAGCACATATCAAATTCTTCTGAAACATTTAAACTTGTCATAGTTGTTGCCTTATCAATTATCTGAATTCCAGCCATACTTATTGTATTACTACAAATTACAATGGCTATAACAATTATAAATGAAATTATTATTTTTTTCATATGTGAATTTTCTCCTTTCATTAATATATTTATTTTATTATTACTTATTACTTGGATCATATTTTGCTACCCATATTCCTGACAATTTATTTCCACTTGAATCTGTATCTTGGTCAAATGCTGGATGTACTGTAAATCCTGCTGGCAAAGTATTTCCATATTTTTCCGTATCTAATGGTTTATTATTTGTATCTATAAATATAATTTCTGTATCATCATTTGGATTTCTTGGCAGACGATATGCATATCTAGGTATCCATACCCACCATGCCTCTTCACCATTTGCGACAGTTTTTACATTTGCCCATATCTTATTTTCGTAGTCGTACCATTTATTATCATTATTAAAGCTTTCTAAATCACTTACATCTGCTAATTTAGTCTCACTTTCTACTGTATTTCCATTACTTGAATATTTTATCAAATATGTATTGTCTTTATCAAATCCTGACATATCTGGTATTAATTTTTGGTCAGATAATTCTAAATCATCATTTGAGTCTTTTATATAAGATGGATCATATTTTGCTACCCATATTCCTGATAATTTTTCTCCACTACCATCTGTATCTTGATCAAATGCTGGATGTACTACAAAATCTTCTGGTAAATTATTTCCATATTTTTCTGTATCTAACGGCTTATTATTTGTATCTATAAAAATAATCTCTGTATCTTCATTTGGATTTTCTGCCAAGCGGTATGCATATCTTGGTATCCAGACCCACCATGCTTCAAATCCATTCGCTGTTGTTTTTACATTTGCCCATATTTTATTTTCATAATCATACCATTTATTATCACTATTAAATTGTTCTAAATTATCTATCTCAGATAATAAAGTTTGGCTTTCTACTGTATTTCCATCACTAGAATATTTTATTAAATAAGTATATTCTTCATCAAATCCTGACAAATCTGGTGTTAGCACCTTTTGAGACATCTCTAAATCGTCACTTTTATCTTTTCCATAACTTGGATCAAATTTTGCCATCCATATTCCTCTTAATTCTTTATCAGTTGTAAATGCTGGATGTATTACATATCCTTCTGGTAAAACTCCTCCATATTCTTCCTTTAGTGGTTTATTATCAGTATCAACATAAATTATATCTATATCTTCTGGATTTGTTGTATCTGTTGTTTCATTAATTTTATATGCATATCTTGGTATCCATACCCACCATGCTTCATATCCATTTGCCGTTGTCTTTATATTTGCCCAAGTTCTATTTGAATAATCATACCATGTATATGTTGTATCTCCATCTTCAATATAACTTATTACTTCTTGATTCATATGTAATGTTATTCCAACCTCATATGTCTCTGAAAAATCATTATTATAATATACTGCACTAGTAGTTAATGCATTAAATCCCTTTAAGTTAGGTGCATAATAACTTTCTCCATTTACTGTTACTACTTCACTTTCATCATTTATTACATAATCAGCTTCATCCATCTTGATAGTATAACCTACATCCATAACTCTACAACCATATTTATAGCTATGAACTGCTTTACCTCTTAGATTTGTAACTTTTACTTTAAAAAGTGTATCTGTTAATTGATCATATATATATGTTTCTCCATTTTGAGCTACATCTTCTGGAACATAATATAATCCTTTGACATTACCAGTCTCATCTATTAAATAATCTAACAAATTTTCAATATAATATTCTTTTGTTGGCTCTTTACTTTCTGGCATACCTTCTCTTATATATACTATTTCCATTTTTAAGCTCGTCGGTAATGTAGATGGATCTACTGGAACTGTAAATATTGGAATCTCTTCATTCGCCAAGAATTCTTTACTATTTTGTATTTCTTTTATTACTAATCTTTCATCTAATCCTGTCATTTCAGTTGAAAATGCTGCCCATGTTGCATTTGTTATTATTCCATTCTCTCCATATAAAGTTGCAATTGAAATACTCGATAATATCAATAAAACTACGATTGTTACTACTAAAGCAATTAATGTTATTCCTTCTATATTTTTCTTTATTTTAGTCATTAAATTCTCCTTCTTTGGTTTTTCGTTTAAATTTTATCTAAGCTTTTTATTTAAACTCAATACACTATCCATAATTTTATTATATGTTTTACTTGTAAAATTGTCAAGTAATTTTTATAAGAATTTTTTGTAACAAAATTACATTTTACAACATTTCTTATTTTATATATCATTATTAAAATATTAACTGTAAATTATAATTAGCAAAAGCAAAAGAATTAGGAATTTCTTCCTAATTCTTTTGCTTTTATATTATTAGAATATTTCAAATTAATTATTCTATAATATCAGCAACAACTCCTGAACCAACTGTTCTACCACCTTCACGGATAGCAAATCTTAATCCTTTTTCAATAGCGATAGGTGTGATTAATTCGATTGTCATTGATACGTTATCTCCTGGCATAACCATTTCTGTTCCAGCAGGTAATTCGATAACTCCTGTAACGTCTGTTGTTCTAAAATAGAATTGTGGTCTATATCCATTGAAGAATGGTGTATGTCTTCCACCTTCTTCTTTAGTTAATACATAAACTTCTGAAGTGAATTTTGTATGTGGATGAATTGTTCCTGGTTTACAAAGAACTTGACCTCTTTCAATTTCTTTTCTATCGATTCCTCTTAATAATGCTCCGATATTATCTCCAGCTTCAGCTTGGTCTAATAATTTTCTGAACATTTCTACACCTGTAACAACTGTTTTCTTTCTTTCTGTTGTTAAACCGATGATTTCAACTTCGTCAGAAACTTTAACTGTTCCTCTTTCTACTCTACCTGTTGCAACTGTTCCACGTCCTGTAATTGTGAATACGTCTTCAACTGGCATTAAGAATGGTTGATCAACTGGTCTTTCTGGTGTTGGGATATAGCTATCGATTGCATCTAATAATTCTTTCATAGGTGCATATACAGGATCGTTAGGATCTGTAGATGTACTTTCTAGAACTTTTAATGAAGATCCTTTTATAATTGGAATTTCATCTCCTGGGAAATCATATTCTGTTAATAAGTCTCTAACTTCCATTTCAACTAATTCTAATAATTCTGGATCGTCTACCATATCACATTTATTTAAGTAAACAACGATGTATTTAACACCAACTTGTCTAGCTAATAAGATGTGTTCTCTTGTTTGTGGCATAGGACCATCAGCTGCTGAAACTACTAATATAGCTCCATCCATTTGAGCTGCACCTGTAATCATGTTCTTTACATAGTCAGCATGTCCTGGACAGTCTACGTGTGCATAGTGTCTCTTTTCTGTTTCATATTCTACGTGAGCTGTGTTGATTGTGATTCCTCTTGCTTTTTCTTCTGGTGCTCCGTCGATTTGATCATA
>CALXKC010000008.1 GCA_944388775.1 uncultured Clostridia bacterium
GTGAGATAAAAGAATACGAATTATAATAATCATATAAAAAATGATAAAAGGAGCTTTTAAATATGAAATTAACAAGCGAAGAAGCAAAAGGAATTGTAGAAAGTTATAGAGGTAAAACAATAACTGATAAATGGATAGAACATTGTATTTGTGTTGGAGATACAGCAGGGAAAATTGCTAAAGCATTAGAAGAAAAAGGGTATAATATAGATGTAGATAAAACAATAGCAATTGGATATGTTCATGATATTGGAAAATATAACGGAGAAATTCATGGTCATGTTATGAGAGGATATAATTATCTAAAAGAAAAAGGATATGATGAAGATTATTGCAATATTTGCTTAACTCATTCATATTTGAATAATGACATTATTTGTACAGCTGGCGGTATTCCAGACCCAAATGCAAATCCGTTTTTAACAGAATTTATAAAAAATCACGAATATACAATAGAAGAAAAGATAATAAATTTGTGTGATTTAATGTGTCTACCAGGTGGGAAAGTATATACAATAGATAAAAGACTAATTGATTTAATAATCAGAAAAGGAGCTTATACAAACACACAATATCATGTAAAAGAAACATATAAATTAAAAGATTATTTTGATAATTTACTAGGATATAGTTTATATGATTTATTTCCAGAAATAAAAGATAATTTATAATTAGGAGCAACAAATGAAAGAATATTTTTATAAACCAGAGTACAAATATATGTATTTAGCAAATGTATCATATAGTTTTGCAAATGCACTAAGTGAAACTTTTGGGACAGTAATGTTATATAAAAGTGGCGTACCAATATGGCTTATTTTACTTATATATGGATTGAGGTTTGGAATAACAGGATTTTGCACACCATTATTTGTTAGCATATCTTCAAGATTTGGTATCGCTAAATGTATACTAATTTCAAATATTTTTAGCATTATTAGTGCTTATATGATGTTAGATGGAACAAATATATATAGAAATATTGTAATCTTTATATTAGCAATGGGATTTATGGGAATTTCAAATCCATCTACTGATTCATTGTCTAGTAAATATGTTGAAACGAAGCATAGAGGTAGATATAACAGTTTAATAAACATATCTAAAATTGTAGCAACAGCTCTTGCAAGTTGTGTAGTGGCTTGGGGAGTAATTTCAGATAATAATATAATTTTATTTACTGTAATTGCTATATTCTTTTTACTACAATATATATTTATAAGGAAAATAGATTATAAAGTTGAAAATAAAACAAATGCTTTCAAAGCATCAATGAAATATATAATAAAAACAAAAAGTAGATACAAAATTATTTATGCTCTAAGAACAAGCCATATAATAGAAAGGCAATTTATTCCTTTATATTTATTTATTGCCGTTAAAGACTTTTCAGTATTTTCTTCAATTATAATAATATCACTATTATTACAGATAATTACAGTATCATTAATTGGAAAATATACTGATAAAAACATAGGTAAAGCAAATTCTTTAGTAACAATTATAAAAGTTATTATAACAAGTGTATTTTTATTTGCAAAAAATAAAGTTACAATTGCGTTTGATAAAGTATTAAATGATAATTTTGAGAAAGTATACGAAACTTCAATTAATACTTCAATACAAAATATTATAATAGAATCCAAAGAGGATAATGACCTATTATCAGCAGTAGGACAAATGAGTTTATGTTTTACAGAGGTAATAGTTTTTGCTTTACTTGCTATAATAAGTTCTTTTGTAGGAGAAAAAGTATTTATTATAATTTTCATACTTTCTATACTTTCTTCAATTTTTATAAATATAAATATTAAGAATAGGTGATTATCAAAAAATAAACTCTTTTCATAAAATATACAAAATGAAAGGAGTTTTTATATATGAATTATGAATTAATGATGAATGGAAATGTAAAAATAGGTCAAAAAGCACCTGATTTTCATGCAATAACAACATTTGGAGAAATTAGTTTAGACGATTACAAAGGAAAATGGCTTGTATTATTTTCTCATCCAGGAGACTTTACCCCAGTATGTACAACAGAAATGATAGCATTCACAAGAGCGCATACATATTTTAAGCAATTAAACACAGAATTATTAGGATTAAGTGTAGATAGTAATCCATCACATTTAGCTTGGGTGTATGACATTTATTGTAGAACTGGAATAAAAGTATCATTTCCAATAATTGCTGATAGAAATGGAGAAATTGCAAGAAAATATGGTATGATATCAAATGATATTAGTAACACAGAAACTGTTAGAAACGTGTTTATAATTGATGATAAAGGAATAATAAGAACAATACTTGTTTACCCTATGAATGTAGGACGTTTCATACCAGAAATAATAAGAATTGTTCAAGCACTACAAATGGCCGATTGCATGAACTCTTCAACTGCTGCAAACTGGATGCCTAACCAACCTGTGATTCAATCAATTCCAAAAACATTCGAACAGTTACAAGAAAGAAATGAACAAATAGAAGAAAATAGAAATGGTATAAGCTGGTACTTGAGTTTTAAAGAACCCGATAAAAAATGCATTAATTCAAAACAAGAATGTTAAAATTATTAATTTGAGTTTATTAAATGTTTAAATTTTTCATTAGATATTGAATAATTTGATTTTAAAATTCACATACTAATATTATTAGAAAATAGAAAAATTATACGTATGTGGAGGTAACTTATGGAAGGAAATCAAAAAATTCATTGTACGGTTGGAACATGTAAATATAATGAGAAAAATCAAAATTTATGCAAATTACAAGCAATTCAAGTAGAACCAACAAAAAATTGTGATACAAAACAAGCAGATGAATCAATGTGTTCAAGTTATATTTATGAAAAAGATAAACAATAAAGTTAAGAAAAATGAGAAGATACAAATTTTCTTCTCATTTTTCTTGACATATGAGAAAAATAGAAATAAAATGACCATAGCAAAATAACAAAAAAGAAAGGAATGATAATATGTTAGTTACAACAAAGGAAATGTTTGAAAAATCAATGAAAGAAGGATTTGCAATAGGTGCATTTAATGTAAACAATATGGAAATAATACAAGCAATAGTAGATGCAGCAGCTGAAAGTAAGTCACCTGTTATATTACAAGCATCTTCAAGTGCGATAAAATATGCAAGAGTAGGATATTTAATGAAAATGGTAGAAGCAGCAGTAGAGGAACATCCAGAGGTTCCAGTTGCTATTCATTTAGACCATGGACCAGACTTTGAAACAGCTAAAATGTGTATAGATGCAGGATTTACATCTGTTATGATAGATGGTTCAAAATATGATTTTGAAGAAAATGTAGCATTAACAAAGCAAGTTGTAGATTATGCTCATTCAAAAGGAGTAGTAGTAGAAGCTGAACTTGGAAAATTAGCTGGAATTGAAGATGATGTTAATGTAGATGCAAAAGATGCTATGTATACAGACCCTGCTCAAGCAGAAGAATTTGTTAGAAGAACAGGATGTGATTCTTTAGCAATAGCTATTGGTACAAGTCATGGAGCATATAAATTTAAAGGAGAAGCAAAATTAAGATTTGATATTTTAAAACAAATAAAAGAAAGAATACCAAACACACCAATTGTTTTACATGGGGCTTCAACAGTTATTCCAGAATTAGTAGAAATGTGCAATAAGTATGGGGGAGACATACCAGGTGCAAAAGGTGTACCAGATGAAATTTTACATGAAGCAAGTATTTCTGGAGTATCAAAAATTAATGTAGATACAGATTTACGTTTAGCTATGACAGCTGCAATTAGAAAAGAATTTAGTGAAGAACCAAATGTATTTGATCCAAGAAAATATTTAGGACCTGCAAGGGATTTAATCAAAGAAACAGTCGAACATAAAATGAAAGATGTTTTTGGTTCAAGCAATAAAATTTAAGAAAACAGGGATTAGGGGGACGGTCCTCTAATCCCTGTTTTTAGGGATTTTTAGGACCGTCCCTTAATCCCTGTTCTTTATAGCATGTTGAATTCTTCGTTCAGCATCTTTTTTAGCCAAATCTTGTCTTTTATCATACAATTTTTTTCCTTTACCTATACCTAATTCCAGTTTTACAAAACTACCTTTAAAATATATAGAAATAGGAACAAGGCTATAACCTTTTTGTTTGGTTAATCCTATTAATTTATTAATTTCTTTTTTATTTAACAAAAGTTTTCTATTTCTTAAAGGATCTTTATTAAATATATTTCCATGTTCATATGGGCTTATATGCATACCAACAACAAAAACTTCTCCATTTTTTATAATTGCATAACAATCTTTCATGTTGACTTTTCCACTTCTGATAGATTTTATTTCAGTACCAGATAAAACAATTCCAGCTTCTAATTTGTTTTCGATTGTATAGTTGTGATATGCTGTTGGATTTTTAGCAATTAACTTTGTATTCATAATAGTAACCTCTCTTATAACATAAATTTTAGGATATTATATCATAAGATAGGGGAATAGTAAAAGAAAAAACTCTGTTTAATACAGAATTTTTTCCAAATAACAAAAGTAATCATTTAATTAATCTTTGTCATCATAGTTAGAAGAACGCATTTGCATTGAATAATACCATACTAATGCAACGATAGCGATAGCTGCAATACCTATTATAAGCCAAGTCCACATAGTTGCATTCATACCCATTAGAGTAGAACCTTCTGCGTTAGTTCTAGTAGCAGTGTAATTACCATTTCTAGAAGAGAACATTTCATTATTAGTATCTTTAGCAGTATTATTATTATCTCCTTCAGTTTTTATTCTATTCATAGTATCGCCTGCCATGTTTCCAACAGAATTAGTAGTATTTTTTGCCATATTTCCCATAGTATTTGTAGCGTCTTTAGTAGCATTTGAAACATCACCTGCAGCATCTTCTACTGCATTTTCAGCACCACCAACTACATTTCTAACACCTTCTACTGCATCATTTACCATATCATTTGCAAAACACACAGTAAAAGAAAATATAGCTGCAATAAGAATACTTAAAACAATTGCTAGTTTCTTATACATAATAAATTCCTCCTATAAAAAATTATATTGCATATTAAATGAAATACTAATATTAGTATTAAATTTTGAAATAGAAATATACATGAAAAATTTGTTATGTATTTTTAAAAAACATTGTATTTTAATTATAAGTATTAAATTTGAATAAATAAAAAAATCTAGTTATAAAATTCGAACTAGACTTTTTTACTTAATGAAATAATTATCTCTTTAATCTAATTAAAATAGCAATTGCAAGTAATATTAACAATATACCAATAACAATTATTAAAATATTAAGAATGTCTGAAATTTCTAATTCATTTGTAGAAGTAGAAGTTGTACTAGTAACATTTGCTGAAGGACTATTACTTGAAGTAGAAGTGCTAGAAGAATAAGCAGAGTTACTATTATAATTATTAGTAGTTGAGCTATTAGAAGTGTTAGAATTATTTGTGTTAGTAGTTCCATTAGTGCTACTAGAGTTTGAATTGTTAGTATTGGTATTTGTATCAGTATTATCATCAGTTGTACTATTAGCAGTTAAATCAGAAGATGTATCAGTATTATCAACTAAATTTAAATCAACTGCATAACAAAAATTATACATTAAAACAAACAAAAATATTCCCATTAAAATAATTACTTTTTTAAATTGCAACATAATTATTACCTCCATCATTTGTTAAGTATTATATCCATAACATATTAATTTACTTATATAATAATAACAAAACAAAAATAAAATGTCTAGTAATTATTAAAAAAATATTAAAAAAGTGACAAATATGAAAAAAAGTGGTAAAATATTTAAAAATGATTTTGAAAATATAAAGGAAAGAAAATGGGAGAGATTATGATTAAAAAAACTACTAAAGAAAAAGTAATGGACTATATTGCATATTTTTTCATCTACTCATTTTTAGGATGGATAATAGAAACAATTTATGCATTCATAATACATGGAGACTTTGTTAAAAGAGGATTCCTTTTTGGACCAATATGTCCAATTTATGGATTTGGAGCAGTTATCTTATTATTAGTTACTAAAAAGATGTATGGAAAACCATTTCAAAAATTTTTAATAGCAACAGTTTTATTTACTGTATTTGAATATTTAGTTTCACTAATATTTGAAGAAATCTTTGGACTAAGATGGTGGGATTATTCAAATGACTTTTTAAATATTCAAGGTAGAGTAAGTCTAATGTACACTATATTTTGGGGACTAATTGGTTTGATTTTATTAGAAAAATTACATCCTTTGATTGAAAATCTAATTCAAAAAATAGAAGTCAAAATAAAAACTAATGCAAAATTAATGATAGTATATGTATTAATTGGAATTTTAATACTAGATTTTGTTTTATCTAGTTTAAAATATTTAAATATTTTTTAAAATTTGAAAGGAGAGAAAAAGATGGATAATATTACATCTTATTTATTCAAAACAAATGCAATTAGATTTTGCGAAGAAAATAAACCATTTTGGTATACATCTGGGAAAATTGGACCATATTTTATAAATACACATTTTGTGTATGGAAGTGAAAAAGATGCAGTAGAGTTACTAAGCTATATTGATGAAGCGTTAGCTGATAAAATGACTTTACCTAAAAAAGTATTTGAAAAGGTATTTAAACAATATCAAGAAAATGAAATTTATAAAAATGTTATTGACATTATGAAAAAATATATAGAAGAAAACATTAACATTAACGAGATTGATTATATTTCAGGTGGAGAAAGAAGAGATTGGTTCTTCTCAAATATATTAGCATATTTATTTAAAAAACCACATATTTCAATATATAAAGATTTGACAACAGTTGTAAGTGATTATAATTTTGAAAATACTAATAAAGTAGAAAATATTGAAGGCAAAAAAGTATTACATATAGCAGATTTAATTACAGTAGCATCAAGTTATATAAGAGCATGGATACCAGCAATTGAAAATTTAGGTGGTAAGATTGTTGCATCTTGCTGTGTTGTTGACCGTATGCAAGGTGGAAAAGAAAAAATAGAAGAAAAAGGTATAAAATCTCTATCATTAGTTCAAGTTGATAATTCTCTATTTAAAGAAGCCTTAGAACTAGGGATTATAAATGAGAATCAAGAAAAAATGTTAGAAAAATTCTTTGAAAATCCAGATAAAACAATGAGGGACTTTTTAGTAAATCATCCTGAATTTTTAGAAAATGCACTTGATTCTGATGAAAAAACTAAAAAAAGAGCAAAACTTTTAGTAGAACAAGATTTATATAATTTGAAGAATTAATGATTTGGGGACGGAGAAAAAATCATGGAAATTAATTTTATAAAATAGAAAACTACTTTTGTATAATTTTTTTATAATGAAATATAATTATTGCAAATTTTTTACAAACCATCTAGTATAATTTTCCTAAGCTTTTTACAATATTCATTTACTGTACTGTAAAGGAGGATGATATACGATGGTTTTTTCTAGATATCTCTACTCAAAAGTAGTAGGGGCGAGGACAAAATTCATTTCTTTAGTATTAGAGAGAAATGAGCTTGATTTCTTAAAAGAAAATGGAATCGAGCACTATGAAAAAGAGGGAAGATATGTGGTCAATTGTGACCAATTAAAATCACGTTTTTGTCACTGTTAATTAACGATTTTACAGTAAATGATAATTGCTATGTCATATTATATGATAAGCAAGATAAAAAGTATATATTAAAATCGCTATTTGAAATGTTTTTCTAATGTATAGAGAACAAGACAAATAGCGATTTTACTATATAGCAGGTTAAACTTTCTTATAATAAGTTTTCTAATTCCTTAATTTTATCACGAAGTTCAGCAGCTTTTTCAAATTCCATTTGGCTTGCATATGCAAGCATTTCGTCAGTAAGCTTATTGATAGTTTCTTTAATATCATCAGTTTTTTCTAGTTTGAATTCAACACCAATATCTTCAACATTTGTTACTTTAATACTATCACGTACAGATTTATTAATAGTTTTAGGAGTGATGTGGTGCTCTTTATTGTATTCTTGTTGGATTTTTCTTCTACGATTAGTTTCAGAAATTGCTTTTTCCATGCTATCAGTTAATTCATCTGCATACATAATAACAGTACCATCTGTATTTCTTGCAGCACGTCCGATGGTTTGTATTAAAGATCTTTCTGAACGTAAAAATCCTTCTTTATCTGCGTCTAATATTGCAACTAGTGATACTTCTGGAATATCTAAACCTTCTCTTAAAAGGTTAATACCAACTAAAACATCAAATTCACCTAAACGTAAATTCCTTATAATCTCCATTCTTTCTAGTGCCTTTGTTTCAGAGTGCATATATGTTACTTTTACATCTAGACTTTTTAGATATTCAGTTAAATCTTCAGCCATTTTTTTAGTTAATGTTGTTACTAAAACACGTTCTTTTTTCTCAACTCTTAGTCTGATTTGTTCTAATAAATCATCAATTTGATTTGCAACAGGTTTAACTTCAATTTTAGGATCTAAAAGACCAGTTGGTCTAATAATTTGTTCAACAACATTATTGCCTGAATGTTCTTTTTCATAATCTGCAGGTGTTGCGCTAACAAAAACAACTTGATTTAGTTTTTGCTCAAATTCTTCGAATTTTAAAGGTCTATTGTCATATGCAGAAGGTAAACGGAAACCATAGTCTATTAAAGATTTTTTTCTAGCATGGTCACCATTATACATTGCTCTAACTTGAGGAATTGTTGCATGTGATTCGTCAATAAATAAAAGAAAATCCTTTGGGAAATAGTCAAATAGAGTGTAAGGAGGACTTCCTTCAGGTCTTCCGCTAATATGTCTTGAATAGTTTTCAATACCTGAACAAAATCCAGTTTCTTTCATCATTTCCATATCAAAATTTGTTCTTTCTTCAATTCTTTGAGCTTCAATTAATTTGTTTTGTGATTTGAAGTATTTTACTCTTTCTTCCATTTCTTGCTCAATTGTAACTAATGCTCTTTCCATTTTCTCTTTTGTCGTAACATAGTGAGAGGCAGGGGAGATTAGTATATGTTTTCTTGAGCCAATAGGTTTCCCTGTTAAAGGATTAATTTCTGTTATTTTTTCTATTTCGTCACCCCAGAATTCAACTCTAACAGCAGATTCTGATTGGTCAGATGGATAAATTTCTACAATATCACCTTTTGCTCTAAAAGTGCCTCTTTTAAAATCAATTTCATTTCTTGTATATTGCATTGTAATTAATTTTTTTAACACAGCATCTCTTGACTTATTCATGCCAGGTCTTAATGAGAGCATCATTTCTTGGTAATCAACAGGGTCTCCTAAACCATAGATACATGAAACAGATGCTACGATAATTACGTCTTTAGTTTCAAATAGTGATAGTGTAGCAGAATGTCTTAATTTATCTATTTCGTCATTTACAGATGAGTCTTTTTCAATATATGTGTCAGAAGAGGGAATATAGCTTTCTGGTTGGTAATAGTCATAATATGACACAAAATATTCAACATTGTTTTCAGGAAAAAACTCTTTGAATTCACTGTATAATTGTCCAGCAAGTGTTTTGTTGTGTGCTAATACAAGTGTTGGTTTTTGTACTTGTTGTATTACATTTGCCATTGTAAAGGTTTTTCCAGAACCTGTTACTCCAAGTAATGTTTGGAATTTTTTTCCTTCTTCTATTCCTTTTGATAAGTATTCTATTGCTTTTGGTTGGTCTCCCGTTGGTTTGTATTCTGAATGTAATTTGAACATGATTTTCCTCCTATGAAAAAATTATCTATTTGTAAATTCGGAATTTTCGAATTTAGTTGTGCTTATCTAATTCTTTAAGCATGATATTTATATCATTATTAATATCTGTAAAAATTACTTTTTTACCTTGATTAATTAAAAGCATAATTTTATTAAATTTAATTTTTATTTCTTTTTTGATGCTAGATATTACTTTAGCTTCTTTTCCATTTACAATATGAACATGGTCTACATATTTTTCTATCTTACTACTCATAGGTATGAACCATAAAATATTGTTTTGAGTATTTTTTATACAAAAATATGTAGGTCTAGCTTTTCCACTTTCATGGTTTTTCATAAGTGTAGGGTCTTTAACAATTTCAAAATATTCATCTTTGATATGGTAAACATATCCTTGTTTTATATTCATTTTATACCTCCTAAAAAAGAAGTAATCTCCCTTATTTTTCAACAAGGGAGATTATTTTCTAATGGGATAATTTATCAGTCGCACCACCCAAGAGCGACACTATTTGTCTAATGGGATAATTTATTAGTCGCACCACCCAAGAGCGACACTATTTTCTTGCTATACTTATTATAAAGCATAATGCTAAATATGTCAACAAGTATAGTTATATTTTATTATATGTGTATGTGATATTTTTATACTAATATTCCCTTGATTATATCCTAATAGTATGCTTGTATTTTGAGCATACTGAATTTTTATAAAGTTATTATTGTAAAGCCAGCTTGTTATAACTTTAATCAAGCAATCTTATATATAAAAATATACTACAGAGTATATTGAAATGCAATACATTTTGTAAAAATAAATTAAATAATATTGAAAATAATTTAACAAAATGATAATATAAGAAAAAATGATAGGAGGATTTAGCCATGAAAACATTATTAAAAGGCGGAACATTAATTGACTACAAAACAAACACATTTGAAGAGAAAGACATACTAATTGAAGATGACAAAATCAAAGAAATAGGGAAAAATATAGAAGAAAAAGCAGATAAAATAATTGACTGTTCAAAACTATATATTATGCCTGGAATGATTGATATTCATTGCCATTTAAGAGAACCTGGTTTTGAATATAAAGAAACAATTGAAACAGGCAGCAAAAGCGCTGTTGCAGGAGGTTTTACAACTATTTGTCCAATGCCAAATACAAAACCAACACCAGATAGCGCTATTAATTTGCAAAAAATAATAGAAGAAGCAAAAAGAGTAAATTTATGTAATATACTTCCATATGCTTCTGTATCTAAAGGAGAAAAAGGAGAAGAATTAGTAAATTTTGAAGAATTAAGAAATGCAGGAGCAATTGCATTTTCAGATGATGGTATGCCAGTTGTAAATAGTAGAATGATGAGACAAGCAATGATTGAAGCAGATAAACTTGGAACATTTGTAGCATCACATTGTGAAGAAAAATCTGTTTCTGCTGGTGCAATAAATGCAGGAAAAGTAGCAGAAAAATTAGGAGTTCAAGGAGTCTTGCCAGAAGCAGAAGAAATAATGGCAGCAAGAGAAATAGTTATAGCAGAAACAAATAATGTTAGAGGACATATATGTCATATAAGTACAAAAACAAGTAAAAATATGATAAGAGATGCTAAAAAAAGAGGAGTAAAAATAACATGCGAAACATGTCCACACTATTTTACATTTACAGTAGACGAAGTATTAAAATCCGGAACAAATGCAAAAATGAATCCACCATTAAGAGAAGAAAAAGATAGACAAGCAATAATAGAAGGACTAAAAGAAGGAACAATAGATTGTATAATAACAGACCATGCACCACATGCAGAAGAAGAAAAAGATGTAGAATTATCAAAAGCGCCAAATGGGATAATAGGGTTTGAAACAGCACTCCCAGCAGAAATAATGAATTTAGTAGACCCAGGACATATTGATTATTTAAATTTAGTAAGATTAACTTCATATACTCCATCAAAATTATTACATATAGAAAATGAAAGGGGTAGTATAGAGGTAGGAAAAAAGGCGGATATCACTATATTTGATCCAAATGAAGAATATGTTTACACAAAAGAAATGATAGTATCAAAATCTAAAAACAGCCCATTTATAGGAAAAAAATTAAAAGGTAAAGTAAAATATACAATTGTAAATGGAAAAGTTGCTTATTTAGGGACATGCCAAAATGCTTAAAAATTACGCAAAAGGGACAGACCTATTTAGAGAAGTGCTATATAAACAAAGATAATAAAGGTTGAGAGGAGAAATTATGAAAGTATTATTTATTGAATATCCAAAATGTTCTACTTGTCAAAAAGCAAAAAAATGGTTAGAACAAAATAATATTGAATTTGATGACAGACATATAGTAGGAAATAATCCAACAAAGGATGAATTAAGAAAATGGATAAAGCAAAGCGGATATGATATCAAAAAATTCTTTAATACAAGTGGAATGAAATATAAAGAATTAAATTTAAAAGAAAAATTGCCAAATATGACGGATGAAGAAAAAATAGATATATTGTCTACAGATGGAATGTTAGTAAAAAGACCATTAATAATTACAGAAGATTTAATTTTAGTAGGATTTAGAGAAAAAGAATGGGAGCAATTAAAAAATATTAAATAAGTATGTAAATTAGAAAGGGGAAAATAGAAATTGAATGCAATTGATAGATTAATAAATAAAATAAAAGAAACAAATAATCCAACAGTAATAGGTTTAGACCCACGATATGAATTATTGCCAAAATGTGTATTAGAAAAATATCCAAACACTTTGGAAGGTGTATCACAAGCAATTGTAGAATATAACAAGGCTTTGATAGATGAAACATATGATGTAATTCCAGCTGTAAAGCCACAGATAGCTTTTTATGAAATGTTTGGTATACCAGGAATGAAAGCATTTGAAGAAACATGTAAATATGCAAAACAAAAAGGAATGATTGTAATAGCTGATATAAAAAGAGGAGATATTGGTTCAACTGCTCAAGGATATTCGAATGCATATTTAGGTAAGACTAAAATAGGAGAAAAGGAAGAAAGTATTTTTGATGTAGATTTTGTAACAGTAAATCCATATATGGGAACAGATTGTGTCAAACCATTTATTGAGGATTGTAAAAAATATGGCAAAGGAATATTTATATTAGTAAAAACATCAAATCCATCATCAGGTGAATTGCAAGATGTAAAATTAGAAAATGGAGAAGAAGTATATGTAAAAGTCGCAAAATTAGTTGAAGAATGGGGAAAAGACTTAAGAGGTGAAAATGGATATAGTAGTATAGCAGCAGTAGTAGGAGCAACATACCCAAAACAATTAAAAGAAATAAGAGAAATTGCACCTCATACATATTTCTTAATACCAGGATATGGAGCACAAGGTGGTAAAGTTGAAGATATAGCATTAGGGTTTGACAAAAATGGCTTAGGAGGAATAGTAAATGCATCAAGAAGTTTGATGTGTGCATATAAATCAGAACTTTGGAAAGATAAGTTTGCAGAAAAGGATTATGCAAAAGCAACAAGAGCAGAAGCATTAAGAATGAAAGAGGAGTTAGGAGGGATAATATAGAATGCCAAAACAAGTATATGCAAAATTAATTAAAAAAGAAGAAATCATTAAGAATATTTACAAGTTTAGTGTAAAAGCACCAGAGATAGTAGAAAGTGCAAAACCGGGAAATTTTATTGAAATAAGAGTAACAGAAGGAATTGACCCATTTTTAAGAAGACCAATAAGTATATATAACTTAGATAAAGAAAATGGAATATTAGAATTCATATTCCAAGTTAAAGGAAAAGGAACAAAGATACTATCAAAAAAACAAGAAGGAAATGATATTGATATAATAGGACCGTTAGGACATGGAACATTCAAATTTGATAAGTACAAAAATATAGCAGTTATAGGTGGCGGAATAGGAATTTTCCCTTTGTATGAATTATCTAAACAAGCAAAGCAAAATGATGTTAAAGTAAATTGTTATTTAGGATTTAGAAATAAGGATTTTGTGATGCTTGAAAAAGAGTTTGAAGAAGTTACAGATAAGCTAATAATTACAACTGATGATGGAACATATAAAAATAAAGGATTTGCTATTGATTATTTAAAGGACGATATGGAAAATGAAAAGTATGATTGTATTTATGCTTGTGGTCCATTACCAATGTTAAAAGCTGTTCAAAAATATGCTATTGAAAATAATATTGATTGCCAATTATCATTAGAAGAAAAAATGGCATGTGGTTTGGGTGTTTGCTTAGGTTGTGCGGTTAAAATTGCTAAAAGTCCAAAAGATGCACCTGAATATTGGCATGTTTGTAAAGGTGGACCAGTATTTAACGCAAAAGATGTAGAGATTTAATGTCGCTAATTAGGACGTTTTTCATGCGACAAAATGGAATGGAGGGAATAAAATAGATGAATACAAAAATAAATTTAGCTGGAATTGAGATGAAAAATCCGGTAACTGTTGCATCAGGGACTTTTGGATATGGAAGAGAATTTAGTGAGTTTTTTGATTTGAGTAAATTAGGTGGAATTATTACGAAAGGTACTTCACTAAAGCCTAGAAGCGGAAATAAACCAACAAGAGTATGTGAAACAGCAAGTGGAATGTTAAATAGTATAGGACTTCAAAATCCAGGAGTTGAATATTTTGCTGAAAATGATTTACCATTTTTAAGAAAGTTTGATACTGCAATTATAGTTAATGCGTGTGGAAGTACAGTAGAGGAATATGTTGAATTGTGTAAAATATTAAATACATTAGATATTGATGGTGTAGAACTTAATTTATCTTGCCCTAATGTAAAAGCAGGATGTATGGCTTTTGGAAATACATATGAAGGTGTAAAACATGTAACAAGTGAAGTTAGAAAAGTTTTAGATAAACCTTTAATTGTAAAATTAACACCAAATGTTACTGATATAGCATCAATTGCAAAAGGTGTAGAAGATGGCGGTGCAGATGGAGTATCACTTATTAATACTTTGTTAGGAATGAAGATTGATATTAATACAAGAAAACCAGTTCTTGCTAATAATACAGGTGGACTTTCAGGTCCTGCAATAAAACCAGTAGCAGTTAGAATGGTGTATCAAGTTGCACAAGCAGTTAATATTCCGGTTTTAGGAATGGGTGGTATTGTAAATAGTGATGATGCAATTGAGTTTATGCTTGCAGGTGCAACTGCAATTTCAATTGGTGCAGGAAATTTTATTAGCCCATATACAAGTGTTGATACGGTTGATGGTATTGAAGAGTATATGAAAAAACATAATATTGATGATATTAATGATATTATTGGTAAAGTTCAGATGAATTAGAATATTGTTAAAACGTTGACATAAGTTTAACGGCGTGATATAATTTCAATATATTTATAGCAGATATTTTTTAAAAGTAAATACTTTAAAAAGGAAGGAGAAGAAAAAATGGGAATCTTAGATAAACTATTAGACTTCATTGACTTAGACGAAAGAGGAGAAAATCAGAACGAAGGTGATACAACTTCACGGAATAGTTTAGATCAAAAGCAAAATGAAGATACTCCAATAAAATTAAGTGAAGTAACTGACTTCATTCGAGAGCTGGAATCTTATTATTCAAATGATATATTTAAAGAAAGATCTGAATTCATAAATGCAAATCTATCAGAAGATGAAATAGTTCTTCTAAAGAAAAGAATTGCCGAGGATGAAGGAGCTTTAGAAGATATATCATGTATCAAAGATAAAGTTATCGAACAAGAAAGAAGTTGCAGCGAAATTTGGGGAAAAAGCTCATATAGCTTTTATGACAAACTAGAGTCAAGAAAGTTAGAAGAAATTTTTAAAGAGACGTTTGAGATTATAAAAAAGCTAGTTGATGCTAATGTAAAAGAAGAATTAGATGAAATAATCATTGATCGTCTCGAAGTTTATTACAAAAGTTGGAAGATAGGAAGTGAATTTACAATTCCTATTAATACAGGTTTACGTATAAAAAGTAGAAGCCTTAATAAAAAAACTAATCTGAAAGAAGAAGTTTATCAATTTGGTGTCTTTCAGAAAAGAGTTATTGCTGAAGATGAAAATACTTTGCTGAAAGAGCAGATAGATGCTTTGAAGAAAATGCAAATTCAGATAAGTGAACTTGCAAATACGCAAAGCGTTTGGATAAGGTGTGTAACTATAACTCGAGAGCAATTGAATTTTATAAAAAAGACTCTTGTGTTTCCTAATGATTGGGAAGTAGGAGAAAATGATAAATTGACTTACGATATAGTTAACATAGAAGAACTTGAATATTATATTAGATCGGTATTACAATTAATACTGAGTAAAAAGGATTATGTTTTAATATTAATGCTTATTCCGAACAGTAATCTATTACAAGGAATTGTAAGAGTAGATGATGCGGAAAGAAAAGTTACAATTTTAGATAAGGAAAAATATGTCCTTATGGAGAGAAACGGAGCATATAAGAATAATCTAAAATTTAACTTTATAAGTAGAAAGGAAGATTTAAGGCAACTTTCTTTTATATCGTATGAGACTTTTGTAAAACCATTTTTGAATGGATAAAACCAGGGAGATTTCTCTGGTTTTTTAAAGTTTAAGAATTTAAATAAGTAGAGATATAAAAAAGTAAAGAAAAGTTGTCATGAAGTGAGATTTATCCAAAATATATTGACTAATTAAGAAACTCATGATAAAATAGTGGACATAATATTAAGTATTAATAATATTATAAAAACGTTTTATTAAACGAAAGGAGTGAAAGTTTCTAAAATTTAGTTATTGTAGTAATTTAATAGGAGGTGAAACAGTGGAAGTCCAACAGTTAAGAGCAGGAGAAAGGAAGTCTTTGCGGACAAATAGTAAATCTAGTTTAAAGAAGGTCGATTTTGGAATTAGATTTACTTCTGATACAATGGATATACCAACAGTAGTTGATATGGGCATTGTATACAAAAGCAAGAAAGACGGAATTCATACTGTTTGGTATGGCAATCCACAAGATTTATCTGGAGCAATTTGCGATGAAACTAGGCAATGCAATGGAAGTTCATGGAATGATGATGACTTAAGAATAAGCATAGATTTTAGTAAATTGCCAACAGATATTGAGCGGATATCTATTGTTACAAACATCTTGTGGGGAAAAGATCTATCGATGCATTATGGTTTGATGAAATCAGGCTATATGAGAGTGTTTAACCATGAAGAGAATAGTGATATTTTAGAATATCACATAGATTGGTCAAAACACCAAAAAGTTACTGGAATGATATGGGCTGAAATCTATCCATACAAAAATGTTGAATGGAAAATAAAGGCTTTAGAACAACCAGTTAATTCGAAAGATCTTGGAGAACTGGCTCAGGCAGCAGGAAGTTACTTATAAACCATGTATTCATAACACAAGGAGGAACAAAATGGAAATGAATCAAAATGCAGCAACGAATGCAACACAGACAACAACAGTGCCAATGGATATGTTGGCACTTCCGACCAATTATGGAGAGCGGTTATCTCCACAAATGCAGAATCAGGTTCGGAGCTTGGTAAGTAGTATCAATATCATGAATAAGGATTTCGTATCCTCATATGGTGTAGAACAGCAGACAACTTTAGGAAAGTTTGCTGATTCCATGCTTGAAGGAAAGAGTTCTAAAGCTATCGGGGAAACCGGTGAACTGTTAAATCAGGCCATGAATCAGATTAAAGGCTATGATACTGACTGTGAACCTAAAGGCTTTTTTGCAAAGATAATGTCAAGTCCCAAAAAAAAGATGGAGCAAATTCGTGATAACTACAGATCTACGGATGGTAAGATAGATGTTATTGTGAAGGAGCTTTCAAGAAAGCAACAAGAAATCTCCAGAGTATATGATGAGTTTGAATCTTTGTTCATATCAAACAAAGAAACATATGAGTATTTGACAACAATCATATATGCAGGAGAAATTGCATTAGAGGAGGAAAGAAAAAAGCTGGCAGATATGCAGCAGGATACTAATGCTGATCCTCAGGATGTCCGTGACTATGCAGATGCCGTAAATCGCTTTGATAAAAGATTATATGATCTGAAGTTAACAAGAGCGATTGCAATTAGCTTGGCTCCGCAGATTAGAACAGTGCAGAAAAGTGCACAGCAGGTTATTGATACAATCAAAACTGCAATAAACACATCAATTCCTCTGTGGAAAACACAGATGGCGATGGCGCTTGGCATAAGAATTGTGCAGGCTGGTTTGGCGGCAGCTAATAATGTTAACGATATAACAAACAAAATGTTTTTGTCAGTATCAGAGGCTGGAAAGAATCTGGCTATTGAATCTGCTAAAGCTAATGAAAAAGGTGTCATAGACATCGAAACAGTACGGAAAGTAAACCAGAACTTGATTGAATCTTTTACAGAGTCAACGAGAATTACTACAGAAGCTATTGAAACACGAAAACAGAATGCAGCAGAGCTGAAACAGTTAGAAACTGATCTCGTTACAGCTATTAGAAACATAAAATAAATATTTTATATAATAGTTGTACTAAAAAATCCCCTATAAAGGGGATTTTTTAGTATGCGACCATATTCTACATAAAAAAGCAAATAATATAAATTATGTTGACAGCTTATAAAGAAAATGATAAAATATTAGTGCATTATTGTATATTTTAAGAGTTCATTTTGTAAAATGAACTACAATGTTTCAAACATCTACAATTAAGCTAGTATTCATTAGTGTAAATTCAAAATGAAAGGGCAGGTGCAAATAATGGATGAATTAATTTGTTTTAAAGGTGGATAAGTGAAACAAAAACGAGAACTATTAATTTTTCTAAATTGAAAACTAATAGTGTTAGTAACTCACAAATGAACTAAAAAACTATATTTCAAGGAAAACGGAGGAAAAGAAATGAAGTATAACTTTGAAGGAAACATTGCTGCAAGTTCACAGATTGAGTGGAATAAAAACACAAAAAAAGAACTGTTACAGTATTGTGTAGGTGGCTTATTGTATATGCCGGCTACCAATATGAAAATTGCAGAAAAAATCATCAAAAACACATATCCAAACTTAAAATCAATGGTACTGTGTTTAGAAGATTCAATTGGTGATACTCGGGTTGAGGAGGCAGAAAAGTGTGTTAAGAAAATATTAGAAAGCTTATATAAAGCTTTATCTGATAAAAGATTAACACTTGATCAGATTCCTCTTATCTTCGTAAGAGTACGTGAACCTGGACATTTGACAAGGATCTTAAAAAGGTGTAAGAAAAATGTTGTTAATAGCATTTTGACAGGTGTGGTTTTTCCTAAATTTGCACCAAGCAATGCTGTTGACTATATAAATGAATTTAATGAAATTCAAAAACAGGGATATCATTTGTATATGATGCCTATTTTGGAAAGTAAAGAAATCATTTATAAACAGAACAGAATCGAGAATCTTTTAAAGATTGATGATTTATTAAAGCCAATTTCTGAAAAAGTATTAAACATCAGGATTGGTGCTGCAGATTTTTCTGGCATTTATGGTGTCAGAAGAGATACTGATAATACAATATGGGATTTAAAGTTAATCTCTGATTGTATTATAGACATTTTGAATGTCTTTGTAAGAAATTATGTAGTATCAGGACCTGTATGGGAGGCTTTTGGCAAAGATGAATCAGGAGAATGGGCTGAAGGTTTGAAGCGCGAGTTAAGAGAAGACAAGTTAAATGGAATCATTGGAAAAACATGTATACATCCTTCTCAATTAAAAGTGGTACAGGAATCTTTAGCAGTATCAAAAAAAGATTATGAGGATGCAGTAGGTGTTCTGGGAATGCCTGAAGACATTGTTGGAGTTGAAAAAAGCAATAACAGAATGAATGAAGTAAAAACACATTCTAACTGGGCAAGAAAAACAGTTTGCCTTGCTAATATTTACGGAGTTAAACAATAAGAGGAGGAACATTATGAGTTTAATAGACAAATATGTTGAAATAACCGAAAATAAGAGCAAGTACAGTCCAGATGAGATTGTAAGTGTTTGCAAAAGGATTAACAATCCTAAACGGGATTTTGTATTTGTGAATACTTTTCAGGGTAAACATATACCTCAAAAACCTTCAATGATTTTTGAAATATACGAAGAACTTAGAAAAAATCTCGTACGTGGATTAAATTCTGATGAAAAAGTAGCAATAGTAGGGTTTGCAGAAACAGCAACAGCTATAGGAAACTATATGGCTGCAATGATTGAAAATTGTGTCTATTATACACAAACAACGCGGGAGAATTTCCCAAGTATAAAACCATTAATAAGTTTTGAAGAAGAGCATTCACATGCAACTTCTCAAAAATTGTATGGTGATTTAAACCAATTAATAAAGTGTGACAGAATTATTTTTGTTGAAGACGAAATATCAACTGGCAGAACTATTTTAAATTTCATTAAAGAATTTGATAAATTAGATTTAAATTTAAAATATTCTGTTGCATCACTTTTAAATTGGCAGAATGATGAATGGACTGAAATTTTTGAAAGAAATCATATTAATACCTATTATGTATTAAGAGGCAGATTAAAGCAGCTTGATATGAAGGTAGAGGCTCACACAATTACTGAGATAGAATATGAGCCTTGTAGCACAAAGGTTGCTTATAGAAAAGGAAAGCAGTTTGCAAATCCGAGAATAGGAATTATTCCTATTTCAATCGATGAATATTTATTTAATGAAAATTTATTTTTGTTAAATAAATATGAAGAAGAAGGAAAGGAATTATTAGTAGTTGGTACTGAAGAATGCATGTTTATACCAATTCTTTTTGCTAAAAAGTTAGAAGAATTAAATCCAAAGGTAGCAGTATATTTTCATGCAACTACTAGAAGTCCAATTGAAACTTCAGCAGATGAAGGTTATGCTTTAAAAGCAAGATACAAATTAAGAAGTGCATATGATAAAAACAGGACAACATACATTTATAACTTAAAGCATTATGATAAAGTTTTTATCATAACAGACACAGAACCTACAAAAGAATTTGTTGAAGATATTGTAGGAGCTTTGGTAAAAAATAATTGTAAAATCGAGAATATTGAAGTTATTCAGCAGTAGGAGGAAAACAAATGAAATTAGTACAGACAAGTTATGATAGCAAAGATGTAACGTTTTTATTAAAAGACATTACAGGTTTAGTAACTCCATTACCAACAGAAGAGCGGGAGAAATTAAACCAAAGTGGTGTGCATTATTCAGAAATGTTACCACTTGAATATGAGCCGACACAGAAATATATGGAAATATATCAGGAGGCATTGGATACACTTTCATACAAAACAGCAAATGCAACTGCCATTTTGTCAGATCTCTTATATGAGAAATATGGTGAAAAGCTGGTTTTAGTTTCATTAGCAAGAGCTGGTACACCAATAGGAATCTTGATAAAAAGGTTTATCAAGTATAAATACAATGTTGAGATTCCGCATTATTCAATCTCTATTATAAGAGGAAAAGGAATTGACAAAAATGCCGTTAGGTATATCGTTGAAAAGCATGGAGCGTATGGCATTCAGTTTATTGATGGTTGGATTGGAAAAGGAGCTATAAATAAAGTTCTTAAAGAGGCTTGTGACGAATTAAAAACTGATGGAAAATACAGTCAGTTAGATGATTCGTTAGCAGTATTATCTGATCCGGCATTTGTAACAGAATACTGTGGTACACATGAGGATTTCTTGATTCCAAGTGCTTGCTTAAATTCTACTGTTAGTGGGTTAGTAAGCAGAACTTTTCACCGTGAAGATATAATCAAAGAAAATGATTTTCATGGAGCTATATATTATGGCGAAATGAAAGAAAAAGACAAATCGATTGAATTTATCGAAAAAGTCGAAAGTTATTTTGACAAAATTGATTATAACTATTTTGAAAAGGTAGATATATCAAAATTTGGTGGAAGGCACGGTATTGACGAGGTTCGTCAAATTTCCAAAGACTTTGGGATTAAAGATATCAACAAAGTAAAGCCGGGAGTTGGAGAAACAACTAGGGTTTTACTTAGAAGAGTACCATATAAAGTGCTGGTAAGAAGTTTAAATGACTTAGGTAAATTTCCGCATATCAAAAGGTTGTGCGAAGAGAAGAACATTGAAATCTTAGAATATCCAATGGAGATGTATGAAGTTTGTGGCATTATAAAGGACTTAGCATCTGATTTATAAAAGGAGATCAAAATGAAACTATGGTTTAATCATTGGTTCAGTACGGTGTATAATATTATTACATCGATTAAAGAAGAATGTAAAGAAGAACTTATAATAGTAGGTTCTAACGAGAAAAAAGATGCTGTTTACAAAGTTCTTTGTGATGAATGGTATCAAGAACCAGTATTTAAGGAAGGAGAAAAATATGCAACTTGGTGCTTGAACTTTTGTAAAACGCATCAAATTGATGTGTTTATCCCAAGGAGAGGCAGAAAAGACATTGCAAAAATTTATAATGAATTTCAAAAAAACGGAATAAAAGTTTTAATGTGTTCAAATTATGAATTAATGCAAAAGTTAGAGAGTAAAATCGAAACTGCCAAGATATTTTGGGAAAATCATATCTGTGAAGTACCAGAAATGATTACGGTAACAAATGTCCATGATTTCAAAAAAGCATATGAATATCTTTCAAAAAAGTATCCGGAAGATAGGA
Source organism: uncultured Clostridia bacterium (assembly GCA_944388775.1). Taxonomy (GTDB): domain Bacteria; phylum Bacillota; class Clostridia; order TANB77; family CAG-508; genus CAG-269. The sequence goes on from CALXKC010000008.1 coordinate 22,440, forward strand.
TATGTTTTAAATATGAAGAGGATGAAGGAGGACTTTCTTTTAGAGTAATCGATAATACTATTGATACTATAAAAACCTTAAGAAATGGTCGGGGATTAAAAATAACATATTCAGAAACTATTAGTATGTTAAGCAAACAAGATAGGTTTGATTCATTAATCCTAATGATTTATTTAAAGGGACCAGAAATTAGTATTGATAGTTTAATGACCAGTAAAGGTTTTATCGGTGCTGTTAGAGAAAAAAAGGGAAGCAGAATAACAGAGATATATCAGGATAAGGATATCATAGGAATATCTGAAAAGTTTGCTCGGCTGACAGGAATTACTATGCCATATAATTTACAACTTAGATATCATAACAATAAATTATATTTATTGGAAGTGAATACAAGAATGGCAGGTGGAATATACAAGTTATGCTTAGCAGGAATCAATATTCCATATATTGCATTATGCGAATTATTGGGTAATGATTTTGAATTTCCTATGAACATATCTGGTAAAGTTATTGTTAGCCAAATCGAAACACCAATATTACTAAGATAGGAGAAGACAACATGATTTTTGCTTCAGATTTAGACAGAACTCTTATTTATTCTCAAAGGTTTCTTGATGATGCTAAAGGTTTAAAAGCAAAATGTATTGAAATTTTGAATGGCAAAGAAATTTCATACATGTCTGAAGAAGCTATTGCATTATTAAGCGAACTAGTTAGACAAGGAAAAATTATTCCAGTTACTACACGTTCAATAGAGCAATTTAGAAGAGTAAAGCCATTTCAAAATTGTCAATATGCAATTACAAGTAATGGTGGCACAATTCTATATTTTGGACAAGTGCTTGAAGAATGGGAAAGCAGAATCAAAGATATAGTTAGTAAAAACATGGACCAGATGGAAAAAATTATGAAAGGAATAGAAAAACAAGGATTTTTTATTTATCAGCCTAAATTAGTTGATAATAAATTTATTTTTACAAAAACAGATGATGTAGACAAATGTCGTGAATATCTGGAAAAGGTAATAAATCCAAGTGTTTTTCAATATTCTATACAAGGTCAGAAGGCTTATGTTATTCCTAATGAAATATCTAAAGAAGAGGCTTTGAAATTTTTAAAGCAGAAACTGGGAGAGAAAGAATTAATTGTTGCTGGTGATTCTAATTTGGATGCTGATATGTTGGATTTTGCAGATATTGCATTAATTCCAGGACATTCGGAATTGAAAATTGATAAACCGAATACAGTTTATATTTCTTCAACTGGGTTGAAAGCTGGAGAGGATATTTTAAGAATGGTAGTGGAAAAGCTGTAAAATGCTTGAATTACTTGCGTATTAAAATTAAAAAGGGCAAATGTAGTAAATTATTACTATTATTTGCTCTTTTTAATTTTAAATTTCCGTAAATTGTTGACATATTTAACATAAGGTGATATAATTCCGATTGTACAAATATAATTTTAATATTATATTTCATTGTGTACAATGAAAGGAGTGAGGAAAGTTTATTCAGGCGAATAAACACAAGAATTTTTTAGTAACTAAAAACCAAGCACATTAATAAGGAGGAAACAAAATGGCAGTAGAGTTATTGAAAAAAGGCGGAAGTGTAAATTTACGGAAGGACAACCCAAATTTAAGCAAAATCTATGTAGGCTTAGGTTGGGATCCAGTTAAAAGCGGAATTCTTTCTTCCAGAAACTTTGACATCGATGCATCGGTAATTGCGATGGATAAGAATGACAGAGAAATTGATGTCTTGTACTATGGAAAGACCTCAATTTTTGACAAAGCACTTGTTCATCATGGAGATAATCTTACCGGTGAAGGAGATGGCGATGATGAGGTCATCGAAATGGATTTGAATGCCATTCCGAAAAAAGTGAACAGACTTGCTGTTATCATAAATATATATGGAGCATACAGCAAGGGACAGAATTTCTCTCAGGTCAACAATTGTTATGTTCATGTTGTTGATCCCAAAAGTGGAAAAGAGTTGGTTCGCTACAACATAAGCGATGATTCCACATATGGTAAAGAAACGGGAATTTTCGTTGCTGATATTTATCGGCGGGATAAAGAATGGAAATTCAAGGCATTAGGACAGGGCGTCAAAGTTAAGAGCATCTCGGAAATGGTAAGAATGAAGTGTCGGTAAAAGGAGGAAAAGAAGAATGGGTGTCGATCTTGTAAAAAAAGGTGGTCGTGTAAACTTAACAAAAGGGACAAACTTAAAAAAAGGTATGTTAGGTTTAGGCTGGGACACAAACAGATATCAGGGATCAAAAGATTTTGATCTGGATTTAGTTTTGTTCTTATGTGACAAAAACAAAAAGTGTATCGATGAGGATCATATTGTATTCTACAATAATCTGTCTGACCCTGCAAAATCTGTTGTTCATTCAGGTGACAACAGAACAGGTGAAGGCGATGGTGATGATGAAACAGCAACTATCGATTTTACTAAAATACCAGAAAATGTGAAATCGATCATTGTTGTGGTAACTATTCATGATGCAGTCAACAGAAACCAGAATTTTGGTCTTGTAGATAATTCATTTGCAAGAATGGTAAATATGGAAACAGGAGAAGAAATCTTACGCTATGAATTAGGAGAAGATTTTTCATCTCAGACTGCAGTTGTATTTGCTGAAATCTACAGACGTGATGACAGCAATGACTGGAAATTCCGTGCAGTTGGTGAAGGCTATGAAAAAGATTTAGCCGAACTCTGTGTGGAATATGGATTAACAGTTAATTAATTATCATTAAAGGAGGATATAAATATGGCAGTAAGTTTACAAAAAGTAAAAAAAGGTGGTCGCGTAAATTTAACAAAAGGTACAGGCTTGAAAAAAGCTTTACTTGGCCTTGGATGGGATGTCAATCGGTATGAAGGAAGCGATGACTTCGATTTAGACTTGGTTTTATTCTTATGTGATGAGAATAAAAAGTGTATCAGTGATGCATACATTGTCTTCTATAACAATCCAGAAGACCCGAATGGGGCTGTTCAGCATTCAGGAGACAACAGGACTGGTGAAGGAGATGGAGATGACGAAAGTGCAACCATCGATTTCAGCAAGGTTCCTGAAAATGTGAAATACATTATACTGGCTGTAACAATTGATCAGGCAAAGGCTAGAAATCAGAACTTTGGCCTTGTAGATAACAGCTATGTACATGTAGCAAATGCAGAAACTGGAGAAGATCTTGTGAGATATGACCTGGGTGAAGATTTCTCAACGCAGACATCAGTGATTTTTGCGGAATTATACAGACAGGACGACAAGGAATGGAAATTCCGTGCAGTTGGTGAAGGCTACGAAAAAGAATTATCGGATCTTTGCGGCGAGTACGGTTTGGAAGTTGCCGGTTAAGAGTAAAAATTCTCTTAATACTGTAGTATAAAAACAGAGCAACATATAAATAATTATTATATTATTTATATGTTGCTCGTTTTTTTGAAAAATATAATTGACATATTTTACATAAAATGTTATAATTTTGCTTGTACAATATAATTTTATATATATTATATTCATTGTGTACAGTGAAAGGAGTGAGAAAGAAGTTTATCAAAGATAAACGCAAGGCATTTTTTGTAAGAAGTTAATCGATTCAAGGAGGTAAAAGATGGCAACAGAGAACTTAAAAAAAGGATTAACAGATGAGCAGGTTTTAGAAAGCAGAAAACGGTATGGATCAAATAAGATACCGGAGCCGAAGCAGGAAACTTTTTGGGACAAGTTTATTGAAACGTTTGAAGACCCAATTATTAAGGTTTTATGCGTTGTGTTAGTAGTCTTAGGTTCAATGTGGATTTTAGGTCAGACTCAGATTTATGAGCCATTAGGAACTTTAATCGCTATATTACTTGTGGCTACAGTTCAGGCAAAAACCGGAATATCAAGTCAGCAGGCATTCAATAGACTTAAAAACATCATAAAGAAAGCTACATGTAAGGTTTTCCGAAATGGAATTGTAACGGTTGTCGAAGTAGACGATGTCGTTGTTGGAGATTCAACGCTTTTACAGAGCGGAGACAAAATTCCGGCAGATGGTGTCTTAGGCGATGGGAATCTTAATGTAGACAATAGTGCTTTAAATGGCGAGACAGAAGAATGCAAAAAGACTCCTGCACCAGATGGATTTAAAATTCCAAATGAGATTACTGGAGATACCTTCGTAGACGAACATAGTTTGTTTAGAGGATCTGTGGTATTTGATGGAGAAGGAGTTATGGAAATCCAAAAGGTAGGAACAGATACCATGATGGGTAAGATGGCTGAAGAAATGAATGAAGAAGAGCCGGATTCTCCATTAAAAGTGAAGCTTGCAAAATTAGCTGAACAAATTTCAATGTTTGGTTATATTGGATCAATTGTTTTAGCATTGGTCTACATGATACATTTTATGGTTGTAGACGGTGGATTTAGCAACTATGTCAGTGGATTTCATTTTCCAACATCAAATGAAATTGGATTCTTAATTGGAATCAGTGTAGCAGCTTTTGTTGCATTATTATTGATACCGAATATTAAGAAAATTGTTTTTGCTTTTCTGAGTTTGATTAACTCTGACAAGTGGAAAAGAGAAAAGCTGGTATTCAATTTCAAATTAGCAGGAATCGGATTAGTGGTTGTTGCTATTATGGGATTTATCTATATAGGATCTATTGATATATTTACAGATTTAATCACAGCATTGGAATTGGCAATTGTAATAATTGTGTGTGCAGTTCCAGAAGGATTACCGCTAATGATCAGTTTAGTATTAATGCAAAATACAGGGCGGTTATTAGATCACAACTGTTTAGTGCGTAAAGCTATTGGAATTGAAACAGCAGGATCATTAAATATTTTATTTAGTGATAAAACAGGAACAATTACCAAAGGTGAACTTGAAGTAGTAGAATTTTTTACTGCTGATGGTAAAGTGCAGAATTTGGCAGAAAGTGACAAAATCAGAGGACTGTTTGACATTTCAATTGTACAGAATACATTATCAATGTTTGATAATAACCATAGAGTTATTGGTGGTAATGTAACAGATCAGGCTTTACTGAGATATGTTGGAGAAGATACTTTTACTAAAATCAAAAGTATTACTAAGTATAAACCAAGTAAAACACAAGGATTTAACTCAGCAAACAAATTTAGTCAGACCCGAATTGATGATATCGGAAAAACCTTTTACAAAGGTGCTCCGGAGAAGTTGCTTGCAAATGCAACTAAATGTCTGAATTCTAACGGACAAGTTGTTGAAATTGACAAAGATGTGCTGAATGCTAAGATTGATGCATTAGCTAATAAAGCAATGAGAGTTTTAGCATTTGGGTATAGCGAGAGCGATTTCGTAAAAAGTCAGATCAATGATGACATTGTTATTATTGGTTTAGTAGGAATTCGAGACGATGTACGACCTGAAGCTAAAAAGGCTATTGAGGAAGTACAGGGAGCTGGTATTCAGGTTGTAATGATTACTGGAGACCGCTTGGAAACAGCAGTGGCTATCGCAAAAGATGCAGGACTGTTAAAAGGAAATATTGATCTTGTTTCAGAGGAAGAAGCGAAAGATGAAGAAAAATTAATAAAATCTGTAGCTTCAAAAGATACTATTGCTCTGACATCGAAAGTTTTAAATAAGCTTTCTGACGATTGTGTAAAACAGATTGTCAATAAAATTAGAGTGATAGCAAGAGCATTGCCGACCGACAAGTCACGAATGGTAAAAATTTGCCAGGAGATGAACTTAGTTGTTGGTATGACGGGTGACGGTGTAAATGATTCACCTGCCTTAAAACGCGCAGACGTAGGCTTTGCAATGGGTAGTGGAACTGAAGCTGCCAAAGAAGCAAGCAAGATTGTAATTATTGATGATAATTTCAATTCTATCAAGGATGCAATTCTTTATGGAAGAACAATTTATCACAATATTTTGAAGTTCTGTAAATTTCAGCTGGTAATCAATGTTGCGGCAGTTATAGTAAGTGCAATTGCACCATTTATTGGCGTAGAAGAGCCGTTAAAGGTAACTCATCTTTTGTTTGTTAACTTGGTTATGGATTCATTAGGAGCTCTTATGCTTGGTAACGAACCGGCTCTTGCAAGGTATATGCAGGAAAAACCGAGACGAAGAGATGAGAGTATTGTGTCGAAAAAAATGGGTATACAAATACTTACAATGGGATTATATTTAACTGTTATGAGTATTGTATACTTCAAAGTACCATTCTTTAGAGGTGTATTTGACACGGATGCACAGTTTATGACAGGGTATTTTGTTCTGTTCATATTCAGTGCATTAGCTAACGGATTTAATGTTAGAAGTGAAAAAATAGACATTTTAAAAGGATTAAAAGAAAATCCGAGTTTCTTAAAAGTCTTGATTGCTATAGCATTAATTCAGACAGCATTAGTGCTTGTACCGGCTATTCCATTCCCAGTATTCCAGTATATAGGAGAAATGTTTAGTTGTACTCCATTTGGAATTAAAGGATGGGTATTGGTAATTTGCATGGCGGCAACTATGATACCGGTAGATATGCTCAGAAAGAAAATTACTTGTAAAAATGCTTAAAAAATTTATCTTGTTATGTATAAAAGATAAATAACTCACGCAAAAAAGAGGGAATCCTATTTTTATAGGATTTTCTCTTTTTTGCATTTTTCATCATAAAAGTCTACAAAAAACGTAGAAAAAACAAAAATATCATAAAAAACTGTTGTGCAAAAAAATTCTATTTGATATAATTGAGACAACAATTTAATATATATTAATCATGGGAGGAATAAGTATGCAAGAAGATAAATTTTTAAAAAAATTATGTGATATATATAAACCAGAAAAAGATAATTTGATTCAAATGTTAAATGAAGTACAAGAGCATTATGGATATATCCCACAAGAAGCCCAAAAAGTTTTATCAGAGTTTTTATCAATTCCAATGGCAGAAATTTATGGAGTAGTTACTTTTTATTCTAGATTTACACTAAAACCAAAAGGAAAATATAGCATATCAGTATGTTTAGGAACAGCATGTTTTGTTAAAGGTTCTCAAAAAATTATGGATAGATTGACAGAAAGATTATGTATTCAGCCGGGAGAAACAACAAAAGATGGTAAATTTTCAATTGACCAAACTAGATGTGTTGGTGCATGTGGCTTAGCTCCGGTTTTTACTGTTAATGGAGAAGTGTATGGAAAAGCTACTGTTAAGAAGTTGGATGAAGTGTTAGATAAGTTAATGGAAGAATAGTTAGTTGAAAAGGAGGAAAGTATGAAATCTTTAAAGGAATTACACAAAATAAGAGAAGAAAAAAGAAAAGAATTAGATTTAAGAGTAAATACTAAAGCAGATACTAGAGAAAAACATATTTTAGTCTGCCATGGAACTGGTTGTACATCATCTAAATCACCTGAAATATTAAAAAGGTTTAGAGAAATTTTAGAAGAAAAAGGTATAGATAATGTGCGTGTTATACAAACAGGATGTTTTGGTTTATGTGCAAAAGGTCCAATTGTTATAATACGTCCAGAAGATACATTTTATGCAATGGTTACACCAGAAGATTGTGAAGAAATTATTGATACACATATTGTAAAAGGTGGAAAAGTTGAAAGACTTTTATGTAGAGATATAGATGGCAAAATGGTTGATAGATTAGATGATTTGAATTTTTATAAAAAGCAAAAAAGAATTGCATTGAAGAATTGTGGTGTAATAAATCCTGAAAATATAGATGAATACATAGCATTTGATGGATATTTAGCATTAGAGAAAGTATTAAGTGATATGACACCAGAAGAAGTAATAGAAACAATAAAAAATTCTGGACTTAGAGGTAGAGGTGGAGCAGGTTTTCCAACAGGTAAGAAGTGGGAGCTAACAAGAGCTTCAGAAGGAAAGCAAAAATATGTTGTTTGTAATGCTGATGAAGGTGACCCGGGAGCTTTTATGGATAGAAGTATTCTTGAAGGTGATCCACATAGTGTCTTAGAAGCTATGGCAATTGCAGCATATGCAATAGGTGCAGATAAAGGATATATTTATGTAAGAGCAGAATATCCAATTGCAGTTCAAAGATTACAAATAGCAATAGATCAAGCAAGAGATTATGGGATTTTAGGTAAAAATATTTTTGGCAAAAACTTTAATTTTGATATAGAAATAAGATTAGGTGCAGGAGCATTTGTATGTGGAGAAGAAACAGCACTACTTGAATCTATTGAAGGAAGAAGAGGTCAACCAAGAGTTAAACCACCATATCCAGCAGTAGCAGGTTTATGGGGAAAACCAACATTAATAAACAATGTTGAAACATATGCAAATATAGCACAAATAATATTAAAAGGTGCTGATTGGTATTCTTCAATAGGAACTGCAAATTCAAAAGGTACAAAAGTATTTGCATTAGGTGGAAATGTAAATAATATAGGACTTGTAGAAGTACCAATGGGAACAACATTAAGAGAAATTGTATATGACATTGGTGGAGGAATACCAAATGGTAGAGACTTTAAAGCGGCACAAACAGGAGGACCATCAGGTGGATGTATACCAAAAGAACATTTAGATACACCAATAGATTATGAATCATTAAAAGCAATTGGTTCTATGATGGGTTCAGGTGGGCTAATCGTTATGGATGACACTAAATGTATGGTATGTTTGGCTAAGTTCTATTTAGAATTTACAGTAAGTGAAAGTTGTGGTAAGTGTACACCATGTAGAATTGGAACAAAAAGAATGTTAGAAATTCTTGAAAGACTATGTAATGGTGAAGGAGAAGAATTTGACATATATAGATTAGAAAAATTGGCAGCAAATATCCAAAAAGCAAGTTTATGTGGTCTAGGTCAAAGTGCACCAAACCCAGTAGTAAGTACATTGAAATACTTTAGAGAAGAATTTAGACAACATGCTATTCAAAAGGAATGTAAAACATTAGAATGTAAAGCAATGGCAAAAATAACAATAGATCCAGAAAAATGTAAAGGTTGTGGCTTATGTCAAAAACATTGCCCAGTAAATGCAATTGATGGAGCAGGAAGAGATAAAAGAATAATAAATCAAGAAAAATGTATCAAGTGTGGTACATGTATAGCAAGTTGCCCATTCCATGCAATAGGGAACTAGGGGACGGTCCTAAAAATCCCTAAAATCAGGGATTTAGGGACGGACTTCAAAAATTAAATAATGGATAAAAGTCGTTTTAATAAAGTGGCGTCCCTAAAGTAACCAAAAATGGTCAGTCTGAACCTGTCCCCAAAGTGACCACAGAAAGGAATATGTGAGTAAATATGGAAAAGAAAATGATTAATTTAACAATAGATAACCAAAAAATAAAAGTGCCAGAAGGCACAACAATACTAGAAGCTGCAAAGCAAGCAGGAATAGACATCCCAACACTATGTTTTTTAAAAGAAATAAACGAAGTTGGAGACTGTAGAATGTGTATAGTAGAAGTTGAAGGAAGAAGAGGATTTGCAACATCATGTATACAAACAGTAGAAGAAGGAATGGTAGTACATACACATACACAAAATGTACTAGAAGCAAGACATGTTATACTAGACCTAATAATATCAAACCATGCAAAAGACTGTTTAACATGTACTCGTTCAGGAAACTGCGAACTTCAAATGTTAGCAACAAAATTCAATGTTTTAAATGTAGAATTTCCAGGAGAAATGACAAAGCATAAAGTAGATGACTTATCACCATCAATAGTTAGAGATTTTAATAAATGTATATTATGCAGAAGATGTGTTGCTGCTTGTAAAAATGTTCAACATATAGGAGCAATTGATGTAATAAATAGAGGATTTGAATCATGTATATCAACAGTTGGAGATTGTAGTTTGAATAATGTAAATTGTACATTTTGTGGTCAATGTATAGAAGCCTGTCCAACAGGAGCGTTACATGAGAAAGAGTCAATAAATGATGTATGGGCAAAATTAAAAGATCCAGATACATATGTAGTTGTTCAAACAGCACCTGCAGTTCGTGTGGCATTAGGTGAAGAATTCCAGATGCCTATTGGAACAAATGTAGCAGGAAAAATGGTAACTGCATTAAAAAGACTTGGATTTGACAAAGTATTTGATACAAATACAGGTGCAGACTTTACAATTATGGAAGAAGCTAATGAATTTGTAAAAAGATTTAAGAAAAATGATAATCTTCCTATGATGACTTCTTGTTGTCCTGCTTGGGTTAAATATATTGAATCATATGAACCGGACTTATTGCCACATTTGTCAAGTTGTAAATCACCACATCAAATGTTTGGAGCATTAATAAAATCATATTATGCCAATAAAATGGGAATAAATCCAGAAAAAATATATACAGTATCAGTAATGCCATGTATTGCTAAAAAATTTGAACGACAACGTCCAGAAATGCAAAATGACGGACTTTGGGACGTAGATAATGTAATTACTACAAGAGAACTTTCTCGTATGATTAAACAGGCAAATATCGAATTCACAAAACTAGAAGATAGTGAATTTGATGCACCAATGGGAGAAGCAACAGGAGCAGGAGCAATATTTGGAACAACAGGAGGAGTAATGGAAGCAGCTTTAAGAACTGCACAAGATACTCTAACTGGAAAAAGTTTAGATAAGATAGAATTTGAACAAGTACGTGGAGGAAAAGGGATTAAAAAAGCTACGATAGAAATTGCGGGAAAACCTATAAAAGTAGTTGCTGCAAGTGGATTATCAAATGCAAGAAAAATATTAGATGAAATAAAATCTGGAAAAGCAGATTATCAGTTTGTAGAAATTATGGCATGTCCAGGAGGATGTATCATGGGTGGTGGTCAACCAATTAAAAGTTCTAAAATACGTTCAGAGGTAGACGTTAGAAAATTAAGGGCAGATAGTATTTATTCTATTGATGAAAAGAGTACAATTAGAAAATCTCATGAAAATCCAGTATTGAAAAAGATTTATGAAGAATATTTAGAAGAACCTGGAAGTTATAGAGCAGAGAAATTGTTGCATACAAATTATAGAAAAAGAGAAAAATATAATTTAGATAGATAAAAAAGTAATAATTTAATAAAAATTTAGCAAAATATGAAAAAATATGAAAAAACATATTGACATTTACATAAAAACATGGTATATTATATATATGATTAGGGAACAATCCCTAAAATCATAAAAATCAAAAAAGGAGGTTAAAAGCATGACGACACGAGACAGACCGACGAGCAACAAAGTATCAAAGAAATTTTTATAAAAAGATCTGGCGGTGCACAGTTTAGCGCCGAGGAGGAAAAGAAAAAATGAGCGTTAGGTTGCGGTATACATCGGGATTTACCTGATAAGAGAATTAGATTAATTTTTTTAAATTAATTTAATTCGGTCGGAATAGTTATTCCGACCCAGATTTTAGATTTTTATGATGTATGTATAGAGAAGGTCACCAGATTGTGACCTTCTCTAAAATTTTGCAACTATCTATTGTTATTATTATTGTTGTTTTGTCTTTCATTGTTGTTATTGTTTTGATTGTTTTTGTTATTATTATTTGACTTATTTTCTTTATTTTTCTTTGACATGAAAAGCACCTCCATTCAAGTTTCAATAATATTATTTTCTAAAAATCAAAAAAATATACATAAAAAATTAATTTGTATTTTTTAGATATTTGATATATAATGGGTAAAAATTATAAAATATGTATTAAATATTATATAAAACATAAGATATATTAGGAGGCAAAAATGGATTTTGAAAATGAAAAATTAAAAGAATTCAATGAATACATAAGATTTAGAAAAGTAGCCATAATAGGATTAGGAGTAAGTAATTTACCATTACTAGATTACATGTTTGAAAAAAAAGCAAGAGTAACGGTATTTGATGAAAGAGAAAGAGAAAAATTAAGCAAGGAAGCACTAGAAAAAATAAGTAATTATGGATTTGAGCTTATTATTGGAAAAGACTGTTTAAAATATTTAAGAAATTTTGATATAATTTTCCGTTCACCAAGTTGTTTGCCTACTAAACCAGAATTAGTACAAGAAGAAAATAGAGGAGCAATTGTAACATCAGAAATTGAAATGTTAATGAAAATGTGCCCATGTAAAATGATTGGAGTTACTGGTAGTGACGGAAAAACAACAACAACGAGTTTAATAAATAGCATTTTGCAAAAAGCTGGTTACAAAACATTTTTAGGTGGAAATATTGGAACACCATTATTTACTAAGTTACCAGAAATGAGACCAGAAGATATTTTGGTATTAGAATTAAGTAGTTTTCAATTAATGGAAATGGAAGTAAGTCCAGATATTGCGGTTATAACTAATATAACACCAAATCATTTAAATATTCATAAAGATTATGAAGAATATATAGAGGCAAAGAAAAATATATTCAAATATCAATCTGAAAATGGAATAACAGTATTAAACTATGATAATGAAATTACAAGAAGTTGCGAAAAAGAAGTGCCGGGAAAAGTAATCTTTTTCAGTGGGAAAGAAAAATTAGACAATGGATTTATTGTTGACAATGGAATTATAAAAGAATGTGAAGATAGAGTAAGAAAACATATTTTGGATACACATGATGTTATTTTAAGAGGAGAGCATAATTATGAGAATATAGCAACTGCAATAGCTGCAACAAGTACATTGGTAGATATAGAAGATGCAGTTGAAGCTGTCAAAGAGTTTAAACCAGTAGAACATAGGTTAGAGCTTGTAAGAGAAATTGATGGAGTTAAATGGTATAATGATTCTGTAAGTTCTTCACCAACAAGAACAATTGCGGGTTTAAAATCATTTACAGAAGATATTGTATTAATTGCAGGAGGTTATGACAAAAATTTAGATTATACTCCGATTGCAAAGCCAATAGTTGAAAAAGTAAAGACTTTGATATTATTAGGTCAAACTTCTGGAAAAATTTTTGATGCAGTAAAAAGTGAATTGGAAAATCAAAATAAAGAACTTTATATATATATGTGTAATTCTTTAGAGGAAACTGTACAATTAGCAAAGAAGCACGCAACTAAAGGACAGATTGTATTATTTTCACCTGCTAGTGCAAGTTTTGATATGTTCAAAAACTTTGCAGATAGGGGAGAACAGTTTAAAAAATTAGTTGAAAGTTTATAATTAAATATATAGTTTAAAATTCTATTTGTTAGCCAGACTATTGCAAAAATTATTTTATGTAATAGTTTGGCTATTTTTGTTGTACACAAATTTTAAAAAAATACATAACATATACAAAAGAAAAAGGAGGTTTTATAATGTACAATCAGAGCTATGAAGAGTACATAAGAAACATACTTGGATATCCAAACTATTCTTATAACAATGACTCTATGTCATATATGCAAAGTCAGGGATATAATCAAGACAATAATTTCAATAACAATTATAGTAATACTGTAAATAATAATGATTTAGAGCAATATTATCCCGAAATATATAAAATTGTATATCCAATGGTATCACAAATATGCAGTAATAATACAAGAGAAATAACAAGAGAAGTAATTGATGAAATGACAGATGAAATTTATTCTGCTATTGAGGGAACATCAGACAATGAAATTAATTTATCAATAAATTTGCAAAATGATATAAGAACTGGTGAGAATAGAACTCAGCCTACAAAGGAAAAAGAAGTAAAAACATCTAGTCAGCCAATAAAAAAAGATGTTACACAAGTAGAAAATAGAAATGAAATTAGAGAGGATAGGCAGATAAGAAATAGAACTTTACGAGATTTAATAAGAATTTTAATTATTCGAGAATTACTTAGAAGACCTGGAAATCGTCCACCAAGACCTAGACCACCTATGAGACCACCATTCCCTGGAGGGCCACGGAAGACCACCACAAGGACCTAATAGACCACCTCAAGGTGGAGGAAGACCTCCGATGATGCCAAGAGGATATTATGACATTTATGAGCATTAGAAAATTAAATCAAGAGGTATTATTATCTCTTGATTTTTTAAGTGTATATCAATAGTTGACATTATTAACATAAAATGGTAAAATTAATGTGTAGTAAATGTGTTAATTGGAGGAATAATATGGAAGAGAATAAAATAAGAAATAAAATTTTAGCCATATCAGGTCAACCAGTAACTGGTAAAGGAACAAATATAAAAGCTATAATAGAAAAACTTAAACAAATGGGATATGCAGAGGAAAATATACATTTAGAATCAACAGGAAATGATTTTAGAAAATATTTTAATGCGATTGTTGAATTGATACAAAGTTTAGATGATGAAGAGAGTGTAAAAAAGTTAACAGAGAGTAAAGAATTAAAGAAGATTTTTAGTAATAGTGAATATAGACAAGCATTTACAGAAACTTTAGCTATATTAAAAAAATCAGGCTTAGATTTATCAAATTTCAATATTGAACAAGCAAATAATTTAGAAGAATTTAAAAAGATTAGAAAAATTGTTGACACTTTAATTGATGAGGGAATTAAAGAAAAAGGTATTGAGATTAATAGTAAAAGGCGACCAGATGATATTTGGATAATTGATTCGAGATTGGCTTTTTATAACATACCCGATGCTTTTTCAGTAAGATTAACTGCATCTCCTGATGTTGCTGCTCAAAGATTATTGCAAGATAAAACTAGAGGAAAAGAAGATAGTAAGTACAAAGATATAGCTGAAGCAAAGGAAGCAAGAGAAAGAAGAAGAATTGGAGAAACTTCAAGATATTTGCAAAGATACGGAGTGAATTTAGAAGATGAAAATAACTATGATTTAATTATTGACACATCTTATTCAAGTATAAATGACATTTCTAACACAATATTGAAGTGTTCAGAATTATTTTATCAAGGCAAACAATTTGAGAAAAAATGGACGAGTCCAAAGTTACTCTTACCATTACAAGGGGAAAGATTAACTTATGGAAAAGCTTTGTATGATTTAGAAGAGATAATACAAAGCAAAAAAGAAAATGGATATTATGCTTCTTCCCCTATAGAAATAATAGAGGTAGATGGAGTAAAAGGAATAGTTGAAGGACACCATAGAAATTTCGGGGCGGCTTATAATGGATTGACACTAGTACCATATACTGTGTTAGCGAAAGATGATGAAAAACTTCCGGGAAAGAGTATTACGGCAAGACAATATATGCAAGGATTAACAGCAAGTAAATTATATGGTCATGAAGAATTGATAGGAAAAGATTTTAGTTATGAAGAAGTATATCCTGATATATATGAAAAGTTAAAGCAAAAAGAACAAGAAGAAAGATAAGAATAAACTATAAAATAATAAATACAAAAATCCAGCTTAATTAGAGTTGGATTTTTTGGTATGAAAAATTGTATTTTATTTTTGAAAAAAATTCCAAAATGATAAAAATTTTTAAGAATATAAATCAAAAAAATACAAATAATAATATTGAGAAATTTTGAAAGGTGGTAATAGAATGAAAGTTAAAGATTGTATGTGTGAAGATGTATGTTGTGTTAGACCTGAAACAAAAATACAAGAAGTAGCAAAATTAATGAACGAGCATCATATAGGATGTATTCCAGTATGTGATGACAATAATTGCATATGTGGAATAGTAACAGATAGAGATATAATATTAAGATGTGTAGCATGTAACAAGGACATAAATCAAACACCAGCAAGTGATATAATGACATGTAATGTTACAACATGTAAACAAGATGATGAAATGACAAATGCACAAACAAAAATGGAACAAAAACAAATAAGAAGACTACCAGTATGTGATAGCAATAATCAAGTAGTTGGAATATTAACTTTGGGGGATTTAGCACATTTTGATACTCAATTAGGAAAGCAACAAGTATGTACAACATTTGAAAATATATGTAATTGTGAAGGACAAATAAAAAACGGAAATTAGGATTTGGGGACTTCCCCAAATCCTTTTTGCATAATAAAAAAATTTTTACATATATTAAAATTAGGTGAACAGCATGATTATTAATATGTCATATTGGACAAGAGTATTAAAAAATATTTTATATGTAGTATTAATATTATTAGGTTTATATATAGCTTTAGAGCTATCTATTTTTTATATGCCATTTTTAATTGCGTTTATAATATCATTAATGATTGAACCAGCAATTAAAAAAATAATGAAAAAAACACATTTAACAAGAAGAACAAGTTCAATTATTATATTTGTCTTAGTTTCTGTTATTATAATAGGTGGTTTAGCTTGGTTATTGATAACATTATTTTCAGAATCTTCGAGTTTATTGCAGAGTTTAAACGATTACTTTGATAAGCTGTATGTGCAGTTTCAAAATTTAATAAATTATTTTGACTTTGACAATATACATTTATCAGACGAGATATTAGAAGTAATACAAAATTCTACGGGAGATTTTCTAACTACCGCTTCTGATTGGTTAAGAAATATCTTGAATAATTTAATAAACTTTGTAACAAGTATACCATCAATAGCTATATGTATAGGTATAACAGTAATTGCACTATATTTTATTTGTGTAGATAAAATATATATCTTAGACCAAATTGAGCATCATTTACCTAGATTATGGGTAAAAAAGATTTCGATACATTTAAAAGAATTAATTCAAACATTAGGAGGATATCTAAAAGCAGAAGCAACACTTATATTAGTTTCTTTTATAATTTCTCTAATTGGATTATACATTTTGCAAATAGTTGGATTTAATATTCAATATCCATTACTTATGGCTTTATTTATTGGCTTTGTTGATGCTCTTCCAATACTTGGTTCTGGAACAGTTATGATTCCTTGGGCAATTATTTGTGCTTTGAATGGAGATATTAATTTAGGTATAGCTATTATTGTTTTATTAATAATAATGTCAGTAGTTAGGCAAGTTTTGGAGCCGAAATTGGTTAGTAAAAATATTGGTGTTCATCCAATTTTTACTTTGATTGCTATGTACACAGGTTTTAAAGTGATTGGTATCATAGGCCTTTTAGTTGGACCAATAGTTTTAATTATAGTTAAAAATATTTTTTCTAATTTGATTGACCAAGGTGTATTTAAAACTATTTTTGATAAGAAATAGGATTTAGGGGTTTCCTAAATCCTATTCCCATTCAATTGTTGCAGGTGGTTTAGAAGTAATATCATAAACAACTCTATTTACATGATTAACTTCATTGACAATTCTGCTTGAAACCTTTTCTAAAACATCATAAGGAATTTTGCTCCAAACACCTGTCATAAAATCAGTAGTCTCAACAGCACGAAGAGCTATTGTATAATCATAAGTTCTTTCATCTCCCATAACACCAACAGATTTTAAATTAGTCAAAACTGCAAAATATTGATTAATACTTTTGTGTAATCCGGCATTTCCAATTTCTTCTCTGAAAATACTGTCCGCTTCTTTTAAAATATCTAATTTGTCATCTGTTATATCTCCAATAATCCTTATAGCTAAACCTGGACCAGGGAATGGTTGTCTATATACTAAATTTTCTGGAATACCTAATTCTAAACCAGTTTTTCTAACTTCATCTTTAAATAAATCTCTTAAAGGTTCTACAATTTCTTTAAAATCAACATAGTCAGGTAATCCACCTACATTATGATGGCTTTTAATTACAGAACTTTTACCTAATCC
>CALXKC010000009.1 GCA_944388775.1 uncultured Clostridia bacterium
ATTGTTGTTACTAGTGCTATTAGTGTTATTCCTTCTTCTTTTTTTATTTTTTGCATAATTAAACTTTTCTCCCTTCTTTAGTTCATTTTCTGTTCTTTATAATTATTCCCAATTTAGTAAATAGTATTCTCTTGCAATTTATGTTTATATTTTATACAATTAATTTTTTTAAGTCAAGCTTATTTTTTAAATTTTTCATTTTAAAAAATAAGTTCATAAATTATATTTCTTATAAATCTAGCCGAACTTTTCGGTGCAACTTTTCCTGGCAAACCTAATGCATGAATTAATTTCAATCCCTGTTTCTTTGTTTCTTCCTTATCTATACCTCCCGGATTAGACGCTAAATCAATTAATAAAACCTCCTTATTTACATACTGCAATTTTTCCGCATCAAAAATCATACTAGGTATTGTATTTATAATCACATTATAATTTTCCAAGCATTTTTTTGATTCTTGGCACTTAACAAAATCATTTAAATTCAGTTTTTCATAACCATAAACCTCAATCCAAGCCAACTCATCATCTTCTCTTGAAGCACAAGTAATCGATTTTACTAATCCTTTTAATCTATTTGCTAAAGTTTTTGCCACTCTTCCAAATCCCAATATTAATACATTACTATCAAAAATAATTGTATCAGTATTTGCAATCATTAATTCAATAGTTCCTTCTGCTGTTGCTATTGTATTTAATACTGCTAATTTTTCGCTTTTCATTACATCTATTACTTCAATGTTGTAGATTTTAGCTAATTTCTTTACATCTTCAGATATATTACCAGCAATTAAAATTTTTCCTTTCATTTTTTCAAATAAATCTTTTATCAATATTTTACTTTCTATAAACGTACTATTCACAGTTAAACCATCTCTTGAAAAAGGTATAGGACCTATTACTACTTCTATATCTTCTACAATTTTTTCTAATGCTTCACTACTATTAACATTCATTCCATATGTATAAACTATTTTTCCATCTTCTTTCAATAAATTTGCTAATTCTACATTTCTTAAATCTCCGCCAACAACTAAAAATTTATTTATTTTAATCACCCTTTCTCATTTCCTTTATTTTTTGCATAGAAATTTTAATTTTCACCTTAATTAAAAACGAATGTATATAAAATTTTATGAAATTACGAATGCAAATGAAAGAATATTATATACATTTGTTAAAATTAAATATAAATAATTTTCTATGCAAAAAACTACCTATATTAATATATAAGTAGTTTAAACCATTTATTACATTTTTAATTTTATTTAAATTATTACACTAACGCAAAATATGCTAAAACTAGAATTCCAAGTATAATTCTATAATATCCAAAAACTTTAAAATCGTGTTTTTTAATATAACTCATTAAGAATTTTATTACAAACATTGATACTACAAATGAAATAATCATACCAACTAATAAAATTATAATTTCTGCTCCTGTAAATGCAAATCCAAACTTAACTAATTTTAATAGACTTGCACCTAACATTGTTGGAATTGCTAAATAAAATGTGAATTCAGCCGCATTTGGTCTTGATAAACCTATTAACAATCCTCCAATAATTGTTGCTCCTGAACGTGATGTTCCTGGAAATATTGCAGCTATTAATTGGAATATTCCTATTATAATTGCATCTTTATATGTAATTTCTGAATTTTTATCCTTTGCTCCTTTTCTATGCTTATTCCAATTTTCTATTACTATAAATGCTATACCAAAAACAATTAATGCAATTGCTATACAAACTGGATTGTAAAATAATGCTTCAAATACATCATCAAATAGTAATCCAATTACTGCTGCAGGTATACATCCAACTAGGATTTTTCCCCATAAAGTCATAATGTTTTTATCAAAATATGATAATATTCCTGTTTTCTTTATTGCTTTATCTTTATTTTTTGTAAATGGCCATATTTTCTTAAAATACAACACAACAACTGCTAAAATTGCTCCAAATTGAATTACCACTTGAAACATTGACCAAAATTCTGGTGAAACTTGTTCAAATTTTAGAAATTGCTCTACTAATATTAAATGTCCAGTACTACTAATTGGTAGCCACTCTGTTATTCCTTCTACTATTCCAAATATAATTGATTTAATAATATCCCAAAACATATCTTTCGTCCCTTTCTTTGATGATTTTTTCTCTGTCCCAAAATCATTTTTCTCTTTGTTCTTTATCTTTTTCGTTTTCCAACTCTATATTATTATCTTCTTTCTTTTTTCCATTTTTCTTCAATAAATTTATATCATTATAGCTTAAATTTCTAGTTAGTTCACTCATTTCCTCTAAATGCTCTTTTGCTTTTATTTCTTTTTCCTTAAGCCTATTTGCATTTTCTTCATTTTCTGGTTCTTCTAAATTAAATGGTATAGATATTTTTGCCATAATTGGTATAAATATTGGGTCTTTTTTTACCTTTTCTACTATTTTCTTAGAATTTGCATCTATTGCTGTATTAATATATCTTATGGCTGTTTCTTTATCCCCTTTAATTAAATATATTTTTGCTAACTCATAATATGCATCTGCAGATAATTCTTCATCTTCAATTGTTTCTAAAAATCTTCTTTCTGCCTCTTCTAAGTCTTTATATATCAATGCTATTTCTGCCAAAGAATATTTTGCATTATGCAAAAGTGAATTTATTTCCGCAGCTTTTTCATAACAAGTTTTTGCATTTTGGAAATCATTTAACATTGTGTATGCAATTCCTAGATTATAGTATAAATCGTAATTTACTTGGTCAAATCTTAATGCATCTTGATATACATTTACTGCCTCTTTATACATTTCATTTTCTATTAATATTTCACCAAGTAAAATACTGGCTTCTGTCATTTCTGGCTTTTTATTTAGTAGACTATATAACATCTGTGATGCTTCTTCTTTTTTGTCTAATCCATCTAATAGTTTTGCAACTTTATAATATGAATCATAGTCTTTTTTATTTAAATCTATTGCTTGTACATATTCGTCTATTGCTTTTCTCATTCCACCTTCATTTTCATATACTTGTGCTAACATTAAATGTGCTTTATAACTGTTTGGATTCTTGTCCAATATTTTTAGTAATGCTTGTTTTGCCTTTTTGTTGTCTCCTAAGTTCATTGCTATTTTAGCTTTTTGAATATTTACCATTTCTAGTAAAGATATTCCTTTTTTCTCTAATATGATAATTAGTATTGGTAATAATATTGCTAATATATATTTTATTATTACAAATATCATATTTAGTTTTATATCAAATAATACTTCTAGAAAGTTTAATGATATTCCTATTGCTTCTAAAACTAGAATGACTACATATGTGGTGTCATTGTTTTTTATCATTCTAAAGAACATTAGCACAAATATTGCAAATGAAATGAAGGTAAATATTATTTGTTCTATTGGCATTTTTCATTCTCCTTTTTCTTAATTAAAAATGTTGCATATAAAGGTACTGTCTTTAATCCATTTACATAGCCAAAATTTTTAGTACATAATTTTATTCCGTATTTAGGTTTAAATTGTTTCATATACAAATTCAAACTTTTTGATTTTACTGAATCACCTGCTTTTACTTCAATTGGTATAAGTCCATCTTCATTTTGTATAATAAAATCAACCTCAGCAGTATTATCATTTTTCCAATAGTAAATATGTTCAAAATTAACATTTAATTGTTGTTGTACATAATTTTCAACTATATCACCTTTATATATGAATTCTTTATCTAATATAATATCTTCAAATTTAATATCTAAAACTGAATTTAAAATTCCTACATCACTTAGATATAACTTAAAAATCTCTTCATCTTTAAATGCTTCTGGTGGATTTTGTGGTGTTTTCAATAAACATGTTCTGTTTACTAATTTGCTAGCCAATAACCATTGTAATGCTGTTTCATAATTTTTACTTCTTGCTCCACTTCTTACTTTGCTATATTGGAATTTATTACTTTTATTTCCTATTTGTGTTGGGATTGAATTATATATGTTTTCTATTCTAACAGTTTCAGTTGCATCTTTTACATATTTCTTCATATCACTTAAATATCCATTAATAATATTTTTTATTATTTTCTTGTTATAATTCATAATGTCTTTATCAACACTTAAAATATTATTTATTGAAGCTGGCATCCCACCAACACAAAGATATAATCTATATAATGAAAGTAATTCATTATGTACTACATCTATCATAGGAATATTTTTATCAAAATGTTCTTTTAAAATGTCAATTACATCATTTCCGACTAGCTGCCATTAAAAATTCCTCAAAGTCCATTGGTCCGCATGTTTATTATATCTACTTTTCCAACAGGAAATGCTTTGGTCATTCTTTTTAATTTTACTCCTAATAAACTTCCTGCACAAATTATTTTATATGGTACTTCTGATTCATTAAAGTATTTTAAACTGCTTATGATTTCTTCACTTTCTTGCACTTCATCAAAAAAAATAACTGTATTTTCAAAGTCTATATCTATATTTCTTTCACTTTTTAAAATAACTTTTAATAATTTTATTTTTTCTATAATAGAAATTTTTCTCTCAAACAATTCAACAACGTTTTCACTTTCAAACAAATTTATATAAACATATTTTTCAAATTCGTTTTCACAGAATTGTTTTATTATATATGTTTTACCCACTTGTCTTGCTCCGAATCACCATTAATGGCATTTCAATATTATTATTTTTCCAGTTTAATAATTCTTTATAAATCTTTCTTTCCATAACAGTTCTCCTTTTACTATATTTTAAAGGATATAACACTATTTGTCAATAATATTTTTGCATTTTTTCCAGATATATTTCAAAAAGTTTTTGCATTTTTCATAGATAACTTTCGAAGATTTTTTGCATTTTTCATAGATATTTAGTACAAATTATTATAAAACTCATAATCTCTCAAGATTTTTCTAACATAATAATTAGTCTCTTTATATGGAATATTTTCAATATCTGAACCGTCAGCTTTAATAATACCTTTATCTATCCAGTTATCAACTGTACCAATACCAGCATTATATGCAGCTAATGCAATTTCTTTATTCTCATATCTTTTTAAAAGAGTAGCTAAATAAGCTGTGCCTATTTGCACATTTTTATAAACGTCACAAAGATTTTGTTCAATATTTTCGTCATCTAATTCGATGCCATTTTGATTTGCAACATCTTTAGCAGTCTCTTCCATTAACTGCATTAATCCAATTGCACTTCTATTTGAAATTGCATCTGCATTAAAATTACTTTCAGCTTTAATTAGTGCTAAAATTAAATTATCATCTACTCCATATTCTTCACTATATATCAAAACCGCTTCTTCATATGTACGTGGATATATCATCTTTAGAATAGGATTTCTTGCAAAAATTAGAAAAACAACTATAACTACAACTATTGCTAAAAAAATAAGTAACTTTTTGTTCTTCAAATTTTCTCCTCCTTCATTTTTATATTAAACATTCATATCCCCTTTAATTAAAATCAACTTTACTTTTTTGTCTGTCTAGACCAAGATAATATTATATTTTTTATTTGCAGTCATACCAGTTACTAGCCTCTGAAATCTCAGCAATCAAAGGAACATCAAGTTTAGCTGCAGACTCCATAGCCTCTTTCATCATAACCTTAATCTCTTCCTTCTCCTCTGGTAAAACCTCTAGCATCATCTCATCATGAACTTGTAAAACAATTTTTGACTTAAGATTTCTCTTTTTAAGTTCTCTATAAACCTTAATCATCGCAATCTTCATAATATCTGCAGCAGTACCCTGAATAGGCGTATTCATAGCTGCTCTTGAGCCAAACTGTCTAACCATATAATTATTAGATTTTAGTTCTGGAATATATCTTCTTCTATGGAATAAAGTTTCAACATATCCCTTTTCTTTTGCTTCTTCTGTTATATTCTCCATAAAAGCCTTTATTCCTGCATATTGTTCAAGGTATTCTGTTATATATTGTTTAGCTAATTTTCTAGAAATTCCAAGCTGTTCACCTAATCCAAAATCACTAATACCGTAAACTATACCAAAATTAACAGCTTTTGCATTACTTCTTTGCTCCTTTGTTACTTCGTCAATTGGTGTTTTAAATACTTTTGATGCAGCTTGTTTATGAATATCTTGCCCCTCTTTAAACGCTTGTATCATATGCTCATCACCAGAAATATGCGCTAAAACTCTTAACTCGATTTGTGAATAGTCTGCATCTAAATATACTTTTCCATTTTCCGGTTTAAATACTTTTCTTACTCTTTTTCCTAATTCAAATCTTGTTGGAATATTTTGCAAATTTGGTTCTGTTGAACTTATTCTTCCAGTAGCTGTTATTGTTTGATGGAAAAATGAGTGTATTCTTTTTGTTTTTGGATTTATATATGGTTTTAATCCTTCTATATATGTTGAATTTAGCTTCATTAATTGTCTATAATCCAATATTTTTTCGATTATAGGGTCTTGTTTTTTCAATTTTTCTAAAACATCAACATCTGTTGAATAACCACTCTTTGTCTTTTTTATAACAGGCAATTTCATTTTCTCAAAAAGAATTTCTCCTAATTGTTTTGTTGAATTTATATTAAATTCTTCCCCTGCCATTTCATATATTTCTTTTGTCAAGATTTCTAATTTATCTTTTAACTCTTGACCAAATTCTTCAAGTTCTTTTTCATCAACATACATACCATTCCATTGCATGTCTGATAAAACTTCAACTGTTGGCATATCTATTTCATTAAATAATTTTAAGGCATTTATTTCTTCTAACTTTTTCTCAGTTATATCTTTTATTTTTGAAATCGCATAACTATATTTACCACACTTTTCTTTATCTTGTTCTGTTGATGGTATTTCATCAAATAGATTAATTTGTGTTGTTTCTTCCTTTGACGCTAATTTACTAGTATCTATTTCTAAAAATCTATCTATTAAGTTTTCTATTTCTAATTTGTTATTACTTGGATTTAATATATAGGCTGCAATTGATATGTCATAAGATATTCCATCTAATGTAATACCTACTTGTTTTAATAGTATATATGTTTTTGTTAAATTAATACTTATCTTTTTAATTTCTTTATCTTCCAAAATTTCTTTAAGTGCCTGTATTTCGTTTTCTTCTGAGAAATTATAGAATATTGCTTCTTTATTTTTATTATCATATATTGCAATACTAGATATTTTTTCTTTTATTATTTTTTCAGGATTTTCATCTGTTTTTGTATCTAAATAAAATATCATCTGTTTTTGGTTCTTTACTAATTCTATGATTTCATCTAGACTTTTATCTATAATTTTCAAATTTTCTATTTCGTCTTTTCCTTGTTCTGAATTATTACTTTCTCCTGGTTGTAAAGAAAATCTTTCAATATATCTTTTAAAATTTAGCTTTTTAAACAAATCATATACTTTTTCTTTATCCCATTCTTCTACTTTAAAATCTTCTAAAGTATCTGTAATTGGTACTTCTAAATTGATTGTTCCTAAAGTTTTTGATAAAAATGCCAAATCTTTATTTTGCTCAATTTTTTCTTTTTGCTTTCCTTTTAAATCATCTTCACCTTTTTCTAATTTATCATATAAATTTTCAATTGAGCCATATTTTTGAATTAATGATAAAGCTGTTTTTTCTCCAACACCTGGAACACCAGGAATATTATCTGATGAATCTCCTTGCAATCCTTTTACATCAATTAATTGTTTTGGTTCTAAACCATATTTTTCTATAATTTTTTCACGGTTATATTCATCTGTTTCAGTTTTTCCACCTTTAGTATGTGGAATTCTAATTGTTATATTATCTGTTGCAAGTTGGAAGGTATCTCTATCTCCTGAAAGTATAGTAACTTCTAATCCTTGCTTTTCTCCATATCTTGATAATGTTCCTAAAACATCATCTGCTTCATAACCTTCCATTTCTACTATGTCTATATTCATTGCTCTTAATACTTCTTTTATTATAGGCATTTGCTCTGCAAGTTCATCTGGCATTCCTTTTCTATTTGCTTTATACCCTTCATATAGTTTATGTCTTGCAGTAGGTGCTTTTAGGTCAAATGCTACAACTAAATATTGTGGATTTATATCTTCTAATAATTTAAATAGAATTGCTAAAAATCCATATACTGCATTTGTATATGTTCCATCTTTGGTTGTTAACATTCTGCTTCCCATTATTCCATAAAAAGCTCTATTCATTATACTGTTTCCGTCTACTAATACTAACTTGTCCAATTTTTAACCTCCTATCATATACACAAAACTAATTTGTGTTCTTTGACAGTACTTTGTATACTGCTAAATTTCCAAATTCTTTTACTTTTTCACATGTAGTTTCAATATTGTAATTTTCTTTTATTGATAAAAGTACATTTTCTTTATAATTTGTATATAAATTTCCTGACCAATATACATCTCCATCTATCAAATAGACATTTTCTTTTAATAAATCTAAAAAGTTTCCATCCAAATTATATCTTTCTTTAAAGTCATAATAGTTTTGGGTATACATGTCCCATCCTCCCATAACTCTAAGATTTGAAAATGCACCTTTTGGTGGCATCTGATATACAGAATAAGTTAAATATCTGTCTTGTAATGATGGTACTGTATATAAATATACATTTTCTTTATGACTGTTCGTATAGTTTATTACTTCCTTATAGTTTTCATAATTTTCTATTTTATATCCATAATTATATTTGTTACATAAAAAAGTACATACTATTAATATTGTAAAACATAATATTTCACTATTCCTTATATTATCATTTATTTTATTTTTATTAAAGTTTAAATTGTACATTAAAAGTGCTGTTCCTATCATGTATTCTGGAATTACAACTCTTAACATACTTCTATTCATTATTATAAATAAAATATGTATTCCTATTGTTATTAAAAATATTAAGATGTTTTCTTTTGTTTTGTTTTTATTAAATAAACTTAATATAAAACTAGTTATAAATAATATTGATATATATGTGATTGAGTCTGTACTTTCTGATATAAAACTTTTATATATTTCATCTATTTTTATATCATAATTGTATTTTCCATCTTTTTGTATTTTATAATCTAAAATTTTTTGCAATTTTTCTTTTGAGTAAATATTTTCATCTCCAAAATTAAATGTGTAAAATAAATAATAATCATTCTTTGACCAACCTACTTCGTCAAATATCTCTTTATTTTCTCCATAGTCCAGAGGTATAATATCATGCAATGTTGTTCTTATATCATTATATTCCATATAATTTTTATATACTTCGTCTGAATTATATATTATAATATTTGATACATACACTACTATTGTAATTATTACATATATTAAATAATATTTTAACATTTTAATTACTGTATCTTTTGTTATCTGTTTCTGGAATTTATATTTTATTAAATTTATAATAAAATATAATCCAAAAAACGGAATAATTATTAGTAATGACTGCATTCTTGTCATTATTCCTATTGTGTACAAAACATATATTCCAATTATGTATTTTATTTTTTCCTCATTATTTTTTTCCAATATATCTATTAACATTATTAAAGATGTTAATATTAGAAGTGCTGCAACAGATGTGTATTGAATAAGCATCAGCATTGTCACATAGAAAACACTTGCAAATATGGTATATAAAACTACAGCTATTCCATTATTGTGTTTTTTTAAAATTATATTTCCTATTACAGTAAAACATATAAATTGCATACTTAACAAAAATATACTATGCCAATTTATTATTGAAAATATTCTATAGAAAATACCAATTATTAAACATATTATTGGATGTATATATACTCCATGTATATTATATGTTCCGTCTAATCCCGAATATAGATTATATATTATAAAATCATCTACTTGCTCATATTTTATATCAAATAAAATATTTGTCATTCCAAATATTATTAAATTTATAAAAATAACAATCATTAAACTTTTGCTTTTTATCTTTTTCGTATCTATAATTTTATTCATCAAATCTCTCCTAAATTTTATGTTTTTACTTTTGAAATATGAATTGTATCCTTTTATATTACTTTTCCAAATAACTATATCATAAAAATAAAAATTACTCTATACTTTTGTATAAAGTAATTTATATTTTACATACAAAATCCAATTTTTGATTGCTTAATTTCTATTTTATCCATTCTATTTATTGCATTTTCCACATCACATTTTTTTATTAATCTCTCATTTTCTTCATTTCTTATAACTCTATCTGCTTGTTCAAATTCCACCTTTTCAAATAAATTTCTTACCTCTCTTGCATTTGCAAAATTTTCTTTTTTCTTATCATATTCAAAATATTTGACTATGGCTTCTTTTATTTGCCCTGATAGTTTATACCCCTCTTCTTTTGCCATTAATTTAAAAATCTCGTATAATTCTTCTTCTGTATAATCTGGAAATTGTACTTTAAATTGAATTCTACTTTCAAACCCTGGATTTGATTTCAGTAATTCATACATTTCTTCTGTATATCCAGCTAAGATAACACATAGATTATCTCTTTTATCTTCCATTTCTTTTATTAAAGTTGCAATTGCTTCTTGTTCATATCCATTTCTATATCTAGGAGTCAAACTATATGCCTCATCTATAAATAAAACTCCTCCTTCTGCTTCTTTTATTTTTTGCTTTGTTACTGCAGCTGTCCAGCCAACATATTTCGCTATTAAATCTCTTCCATGTACTTCAACAAATTTATTTTCATCAGATAAAATCTTCTGCTCTGCAAACATTTTTCCAAATATTCTTGCAACTGTTGTTTTTCCTGTTCCCGGATTTCCTAAAAAACACATATGTAACATTGGCATTTTTCCTTTATCTTTATTTACTTTGATATAGTTCATTATTTGTTCTACTTGTTTCTTTACTGCTTGTACACCTATTAGGGAATCTAATTCTTGAATTGCACTTTTATCTAAGTCTTTTTTTAAGTTAAGTTTACCAGAATATATTTCTTTTATATTTTCATTGCTTATTTTATCTATTTCATGAGCTTTACTTCTTACAACTATATTTAATATTTCTTCTTTTAATTCCTCATATTTTTTATTTGATAAGGTATTTAATAATACACATTTTTTATCTATTTTTATACTATTTTTTTCTAGAAAATTCTTTATATATTTCTCCTTATCTTTTTTTGAAAATTCTTCTACATTTAATTTCCATATTATGCAATTATCAAAATCTTCTATATCCCATCCTCCAAATCTCTCTGCATCAACTAATATAAATACTTTTTCTTTATATAACTTCATCATCTCAACTATCTTTGTTTCTGTTCCATATAGTCTTCCACCTAATTTTTTAGAATCTATTATTAATATATCCTCTTTTATTTCTTTATTTTTCTGACTTTGATTTTTAACATTATTTTTGCTTTTTCTGTTTCCATTTTTGTTTTCTTTTTTTCTGTCTTCTCTTACTTCGTCTTCACTTAAATATCTATATTTTGTGGATACTATGTTATTTGCTTTTAACAATTTAGAAATTACATCTATAATTTGCTCAGATGTTTCACTTTCTATTGGATTTTTTATCATAATATTACATGTTCCAAAATCCATCTTTTTATTCTTTTTTAATGTCAAATACATTGCATAAGATTCTAATACTTTCTTACATTCTTCTGCACCACATATATTATCTAATTCTGATAATATTTCTTGATTTGTTTTACTTTCAATATTTAATTTTTGCATTTTTTTCCTCTCCTTTATTTTTATTATTGTTTTTTGAATTATTGGAAAGAAAATTTTACACAATTCAAAAAACACTTGAAATCTCTATAATTCTATTATATTGATTTTCAAGTGTTTTTCAATATCATTGGTCATGCAACGCATGTCTTTCATGACAATTATTTAATTCTTCAATTATTTCTTGCAATATTTCTTTTGGTTTAGATATAAACCTCTTTGTATCTACATAAACTACATATATTTTTTCATAACTTTTTAATTCGCTTTCTGTATTGTTATCTAATAATCTACCAAAAATATTTATCTCTATATTTTTATCTTCTAATTTTTTTGGCAAAACAAATGCATTTATAACTTCTTTTTGTTTAATTTTATTTACATGTTGTCCATATCTAATTTGTTTGAAAATGCTATATTCTTCTGGCAAACTACCTTCTGGGTAATACTTAGCATCCAATACATAGATATATTTTAAATTTTCTCGATTTATTATTGTATCTGGAAATTGTAGTTTTACATTTGATTTATATTCCTGACCTTCTAAATAATAATATCTTGCTTTCGGAAAATATTCCTTTTTTTCTTCTCCTTTTATTCCAATGCTATCAACTAATTCTTCCCAGATATATTGAAATTCTTTATATTTAATAAAGATGTTTCCTTTTTTTAATTTTTCGAAGTTTGTTTTTGTAATAAAATCAATTAAATTATTTAAAATTTCTATTTTTATATCTTGGTTTGTTTCTTTTAATTCTTGTTTTAATAATTTAATCATCTCAGCTTTACTATAGTCAATATTAAAATAACTAAAAGAGAAATCCCACATAAAACCTATCATCTCTGATATTTTACTAAGACAATATTTTTGTATTTCTTGAATTTCTTTCTCTGCAAAGTAGTTTGTTTTATTTACATATATGTCATTATATATTATTTTATTATTATAAAATATTTTTTGAGAATTAATTGTTTTTCTCCAATTCACTTTTCCCTTTGCATTTATCTTCACTTCTTTTTGTGTTTGTCTATACAAGCCATATTGTAAATAATTTTCTAATACTTTTATTGCTGATATGAAACAAAAATCACTTGGTAAAGTATTTTCACCGCTTTCTATACTTGTTTTCTTAGCTATTAGTTTCATCAACTTTCTTATATCTTGCTTAAATTCTTTGTTTTCTTTTTCTTCCTCTTCTTTACTATACCTATACCCTATCGGTAATTGAATTTGTAGTTCATTATTATCTTTCAAATAAATCCCTACATATTCTTTACCACTTTCATTGACTTTATAACTGATTTTCATTAATATTTTCCTCTTCTTCTAAATCGATATCTAAAATTTTTTCAATTTTTCCGTTATTCTTAAAGTTTATAATTATATCTTCTAAACATCTATTATCATCTTTAAATATTTCGCTTCTATAATTTTTAAATACGTCTAACCATAAATATCTAAATATCTTGTTTGCAAATTTTTCTCTGTATTTTTTCTCATCTTGAATTTCTTCGTTTTCTTCTGCTAAACAATCTCTATCGATATAATATAAGCCTAATCTTTTATCTTCAGCATTATATATTTCATTGCTATTATCTAAAATTTTTCTATTTATTTTTTCTCTAAAATCATTCCATTTAACATTTGTACCTCTAATTACTGAATTAATATATTTCTTGTCTTGCTCTTCTTCATTAGGATTACAATATTTTATTTCATACTCCCATCTTCTACCAAAAGCAGTATCTAAATTAAATACATTCTGGTCAGCATTATTAATTGTTGCATAAATTATTAGGTTTGCTGGTATATAAATAGCTTCTTGGCTTAAATATTGTTCTAATATTGGGTTACTAATGTCATATTGACTTCTTCCGCTTTCGTCTCTATCTAATAATTGTAATAAGTCTCCAAATATTGCTTCTGCATTTCCTCTATTCATTTCCTCTATTATTAGATAATAGTTTTCATTTGGATTTTCTAATGCCTTTTTTAATATTCTGGTAAATGGTCCTTCTTCAAATCTTACACCTTTATTAACATCTGGAACATTTTGTCCAACAAATTCATAATATGTATATTCTGGGTGGAATATGACTCTTTCTTTTTGTTCTTTATCTACATTTTCTAATTTTTTATCTATGCTATAACTTTTTCCTGAACCTGGAACACCATATACTAAAACATTTTTTCCTTTTTCTATTATTGCATCTTCCTTAATTAAATCAATTTTATCAGTTGACCTTTCTATGTCATTTTTACCCTCTATAACTATTTCATTTATTATTTTCTTATCTTTAGGTCTTATTTCTAATATTGCACCTGTTAATGATAAATTATCAATATCTATTCCATTACCATATTCATACATCCATTCAACGGGTATAGTATGTCCTATCCCTTTAATTATTTTATACCCGTCTTCAAAATCTTTTGATACTTTTCCTATAGCAAAGATTCTAGTAAATGAAATTTTTCTATTTTCACCTTTATTTGATGCACTTTTTAAAACTATTATATCATTTTTCTTTAATTGCTTGAAATAATTAAGTTCTTTTGCTACATTTGTAATAGTTCTTTTTTGAGGCATATTATACACTTCTTCTATTTTTGCTTTTAACATTTCTATATCAGCATAATTTTTTAAATTTCCTATCTCTTCCCAACCAACTGCAAAAATATTTTTTTCATAAAAAATTTCTTTCATATTGACATTATCATATTTACATCCACATGCATACCAGTTACTATTCATAATATTACTATTTAATTTAGTTTTAAAAGCAAAAGCAGACATTTCTGGAATACTTTTATATTCTAAATTATTATTTTCTTTAATAAACTTTGCTACTGCTTGTATCATTTCTACATATGATTTTCCATCATTAATTTCTTTATTATATATTTTTTCTACTAACTTAGTAGTATTTTCATCTAATGGTACATAAGTATTTGGTCTTGTAATGTATAAAGATGCTGCTAATCCTTTTTTAAATGGTATATCAACTTTAAAATCACATTTTTCCTTTGCTAAATATACATTATCAAATTTTTCTATAAATTTTTCTTCATTTTCTTTTGTATTATTATCTGCATATTTTATCGCTATTTCAAAAAGTTTCCATAAAGCATTTTTTAATTCTTCTTCTTCCTCTTTACCATTTGTTAGCCTAAGTCTCTCTGACCTTAAATATGGTATTCCATCAGGGCCTCCAACAGTAATTTCTTTATCCATTCCTGTTTTTTCTTCAAATTTTTCGATTATTTTTGCACTTTTCTCTGCATTTTTTGACCTCATAAAAATAATATTCATAGCCGTAAATCCATCTGTATTGTTTATCTCTTGTAGTTTATCTCCTACTTTAACTTTTTCTATTTCATTATTTATTTCTTCATCAACTTTTATATCTTGTATTATTTTCATTAATTCTTCATCTTTATCTTTATATTCTAATATTTTATTTGCTATTTTTTCAGCAATTTTAACCCAACTAAAATTTCCTTTCATAAAAGCACCCCCTATTATTTATCATATTTTTCTTTTACTTCTTCTATTATTTTTTTAATTTCATTTCTTAATTTGATTGGTCTAATCACTTCGACTGCATCAATATTTCTTAGCACCCAGAATTTAAATCCCATTAAATTAGTATCTAAAATCAAAGTAAATTCATTTTCATTCTTCTTTTTTACTGTTATGTTTTTTCCAAATTGGTCAAATATTGTATCTAGCAAAAACATTTTACAATCTGCTTCTACTTCCTCTTTATCTCCTCCAAACATTTCTACTGTTGATTCCGCAAATTCTTGTATTTCTCTTGATGTCTTTTTTATTGTTCTTTTTTCGTTTAATTGTTCTATGTTTTTCATTCTGTCTAGTCTATAGTAATAAAATTTTTCTTGTCCTTCTTTTATTCCTATTAAATAAAATTCTTGCTTATCATACACAAGTGCATATGGAGCAACTTTTGGCTCACTTACAATTACTTTTTCTATCTTATTTGTCATTCCATATTTCCAATATTCGAATTTTATTTTGTTTAAATTTTGAATTGCATCTGATATATCTTCAATATTTTTTATGACTTCCATATTATCTGTTTTTGTATCATTTGCATAAATTTTATAATTTCTTAGTTTTTGGTTTTCATAGATATTTTGCATATTCTTACATTTTTTTATAATGTTTTTTGAAATAGCTGGAACTATATAATTTGCATAGCTAAAATTGTCTATAATTGCTCTTATTTCTCCTGGTTCAAAGTCTGTATCTGGATTTCTATTTATATAATATCCTTTTCCATTTTCTTGTCTTGTACTAATGTCATAACTTAATTTTTCTTTTAATAAATTAATATTTCTTCTTATTGTTCGACTATCAATATCTACATTATAGATTTCTTTTACTTTTCTTTGTATTTCTGCAATACTTATTAAATGCTCTTCGTCTGTATATTTTTTTAACACATTTAATATATATAATATATTTCCATTTTTCTCATATAATTTCATACTGTTCTCCTTTTTTACTAAAATACTTCTAACTCTTTTATTATTTTATTTATATCTTCTTTATTATTTATATCTAATAAATTTTTTACTTTATATATATAATTTGTGCCTTTTTTATTATATATATATCTTTTTTCATTTTTTACTAATTCTTCTAAATTATCTTTCTTTAAATTATAGTAAATTGATACGGTTTGACTCTTCCCACTACTTATTTGAGTATCATCATTATATTTTATTTTACCATAATAAACTCTTGGAATTTCATCATTTAACACAACTTCTACTATATTTACTTCTTTCGATGTGAATTTTTTTATTTTTTCATTTTTGCTTTTTTCAATATTTTTAATTTTACACTCATTTACAAAAGCGTAGGATATCCTTGTTTTTATTAAATGCTCCATTGGTATATTATTTGGTTTAAAAATTTTATCATTCCAATCTGTGCTATTATCTATTATTACTATGCTTACAAGGTCATTTGTTATACAATACTCTTCTATTACATTAAACATCTTATAAATGTTATTATATGTATTTGATAATACTTCTATAGCATTTTTTATATTTTCATTTACACTTTCTTTCATTTTTATCTTCTTCCTTTTCAAACTCATAATATAAATTATTTACTTCTCTAATATTATTAGAAAAACCTTTAAATTGTTCGAAGTTTTTCACTTCTAATAGTTTACCAATATCTTCAAATATTTCCTTTATATATTCTTTATTTTTTTCTTCATTTCTAATTCTATTTATTATTTCTAAAATATTACTCCAAGATATTATTATTATTTTATCTTCATTGTACCTTTGTTTTATCTCATTGCATAAATCATCTTTCGCTATGTATATAAATATTGTTTCATATTTATCCTCTTTGATAAAGTTTTCATTTTAAAAATTTTCTTCTCTTTCAACTTGTGTTATTTCTTCACTATCTGATGGTCCACTATTATATTTTACTTCTATTAATATTACTATTCTATTTTTTTCATCTACAATCAACAAATCCGGTTCTGTATTATCTTTTGCCTTCCTAAATTTTCGATTATTATTATCATCTTTATTCCAGAAATAATACTTAGGCTTATCTATCTTTTTAATAATATTTGCTTTATCATTTTCTAAATTACTTATTAAAATCTTTCCTAGTCCTTCTTGAAATGGAATATATTTTATTGTTCCAAAAAAATCACCTGTCAATTCATCTTCTTCATTATGTAATATTTTTCTATAAATTTCTTCAATCATTTCCTATTTACCCTTTCTTGATGGTTTCTTTTAATTTTTTCCAAATTTTTACCATTGCTAATGTATCTAATTTGCAATATTCTAGTAATCCCTGTCGTATTTTTTCTTGTTCTTCTTTAGGGTACTTATCTAAATTTGCAAATACCGTCATTGCTTCCCCACCGTTATGTACAACAGGTAATTTATGATAATCGAGTTCTGGATTATTTGGAAATAACGCTGGTAATACATATTTAATTGAATATGAGCCTTGCATTTGTTTGGTATAATAACTTCTATTTTTAAATGGTATCATCAAATCTTGTATATTTTCTCTTATTTTTAACAAATCTTCTTTTAAATTGCTATAAGTTTCAGCTAAATCTTTTATAACCATTTTTTCAAATTTCATATTATATGCCAATATACATACATTATTAGGTATATCTTCTATCAATCTTTCAGCTAATTTTCTCCTTGGATCAGTCCCCGCTTCTGCTAAAAATTCTTTATGCTTTAATTCTCCATCTTCTTTTTCTATATAGTGTAAAGAATATTGAAAAGGAATTTGCATATATGGTCTTATCCCATCATATTTTGGAATTGGTTGTTGATATGTTTCGAAATCTAAAAAATAAATAGGATAAGATAAAGTATTTAAAAATTCTTCTATTTCTTTTTTGTTTATTTTAGGATTTTTATTATTTAATTCAAAATCAATTTGTTCTAAATATTTTGAATTCAGGTCCTCAAATATTAAATCTTCAAAACTGATTTTTCCTTTGTAATATAAATCTAATTTTTTACTTGTTCGCATCTCTCGTATTTTAAACACATTTTCTTCTGGTAAATTTCTTGTACAATATTCCCAATATGCACATGCATATGGGTTAAAACAATACTCCCCAATATCTTTTTTAGGTTCTTCTTTTTGTGACATATATTCATCTATCTCTTCTAGTTTACTTGCTATTTCGTTTTGCTTCATAAAGGCTATTTCTGTAACATCTTCTATTTTAAATAATTTTTCAAGTTCTAATTTTCCTTGTCTTACATATTCATTATTTATATATACAAGTGACGCCTTTTTTACATTATAACCTAATTGTAACAAAACATATACTTGATAAGATATATCGTCTAAATAAATATCATTAATATGTGTAGAACTTTTTACTTCATATATTTCTAATCCATCTATATCATTTTTTAAAATGTCTACACTACAAAAGTTGTCATTGTATTCAAATGATGCTTCTGTAATTATATTTGGTTTTTCCCTCATGGCAATTTGAGTGTTTTCTATCATTTTGTATAAATTTTCTTCATATTCTATATTGATATGCTCTCCAAATATATCTTTTGCTAAATTTCCAACTTCTGTTCCATTTTCTAAAACTGCTTCATCTGCAGTATCTACTGCAGATTCTTTTTTATATTTATCTAGCCATAATATTTTGTTACATTGTACTGCTTTACAGTATTTTGATTTTGAAAGATTTACATTATCCATAATTTTTTCCTTTTTTATTACATTGTATAATATGTATTTCGAATTTTAAAATCCTTGGTCACATAATGATTAAAATTTATAAATTTAGTTTTCTAAATCTTCTGCATTGTTTAAATTGTATCCATCAATTAATATCTTCTTCCCTTAAAGATACTAATATTTTCCTACTTTTATATTTTTTAGCCTTTTTTGTAATTTCTATAATTCCATTTATTATCTCTATTGGCAATTCAACAATTCTAACAATATT
Organism: uncultured Clostridia bacterium; assembly: GCA_944388775.1. Taxonomy (GTDB): domain Bacteria; phylum Bacillota; class Clostridia; order TANB77; family CAG-508; genus CAG-269. The sequence goes on from CALXKC010000009.1 coordinate 19,246, forward strand.
TTCTATATCTTCCTTTTTACTTATCATTTTTAAACACATATCTAATTTTTCCCATGATAATTTTTTTGCTATTTTTTCGGCTTGAGCTATTTCCATGTCATTAAACTGTTTTGGTATAATTATTGGTCCTTCATTTATAATCCAATAAGCAATATCTTCTAAATCTTCTTGATTTTCCCAAAATCCTGCTGATGGGGATTGATTTATAACTTCATCTCTCGAGTTTAACAATCTAGCAAGCTTTATCACATCTGTTTTATATAAATGCTCTATTGGTTTAAAATTAGCTAAATTATCTCCGAAATGTCACAAAAAATCCTAATTCATATTCTGTTCTATTTGTACAACCTGCAATAATATATCCCTTATCTTGATAACAAGAAATAATCGTTGAACGCATTGAACATTTTATTTTATTTGAATCTAGTAATGACTTTGAATTAAAAATTTTGTCTTTTTCCGCTTTTTCAAGTATTTGTATTAATTCTATATTTCTTTCTTCAAGTGGTATCACTGTTAATGATACTTCTAAGTCTTTTGCTAGATTTCTTGCATTTGTTAAAAATTTTCTTTCCATATTATTATCATTAACTATAAATAATTTTATTTTATCTTTTCCTAAAGCTCTGCAACATAACCTAGCAACTACATCAGAATCAATTCCACCAGATACTGGTATAATTACTTTTTCATCTTCTTGCATGTATTCTCTAATAAAATCAACTATTCTTTGTATTTCAGTTTCCATACAAATATATCCTTTCTTTTTGTATATCTTATCATAAAGTAAATTTCTTTTCCACAAAAATTAAGAAAAAATTACAATTGAAGATTATTAAAAATAATGTTATAATAAAAAAAATTAAAAATAATATGGAGATAATATGTATATACAAAATCAAAATAGATTAAATGAACTAATTAAATATATAGAAGAAAATTTAACAGAAAAAATAGAATATAAAGATTTAGCAAAAATTCTATTAGTAAATGAATATACTCTTCATAGAATCTTTTATTTTGTTACAAATATAACCCTTGCAGACTATATAAGAAAAAGAAGATTAAGTATGGCTGCTATTGATTTATTAGAAAAAAATAGTAAAGTATTAGATGTAGCTATAAAGTATCAATATGATTCAGGAACTTCTTTTTCTAGAGCTTTTAAAAAAATGATGGGATTTTTACCAAAAGATATTCATAAAAATATGGATAATATAAAATATTTTCCAATATTAACATTTGAAGATACTAGTGAAGAACAAAAAGAACTAACTTTTAAAAAAGTAGAAAATATTAGTTTTAATTTTTATACTATTCATAAACATGTAAAAATGAATCATATATCTGAAATGGCATCAAAATTTTGGAAAGACGTATATAAAGAAAAAGGAGATATTTTTGCAGGCAATGCTTATGGCCTTGTGGAATACAACGTATATGATTATAACGAAAACAGTGATGTTACATATTACATAGCAAGTATCAAAAAATTTAAAGGAAGTAAAAAATACATTATAAACAACAAAAAGTTTTTGGTATTTGAAATGGACACAATTGATGGAAAACAAATCGGAAAGTTTACACATAATTTATACGTAAACTTTATCCCTTATTCAGGATATAATTTGGATAATGTGCCTGATATAGAAGAATATATAGATGATAAAAAAACAAGAATATATATAGCAGTTATATAAAATCAACTATTTGTATATCAAAATAGTTGGTTTTTATTTTTTTAAATATGATATTATGTGAATAAGACCAATGTGTCATTTTGTAGGGATAGGTTCGACAACAAAAGGAGAGACTTTTATGAATAAAACATTAACAAATGCAGTTTGGAAAATGCGGATGCAAGATGACTGTCTTGCAGGGGTTGAAGTGAATGCTTCACTAATCCCCTCTGGAGGCACATCTTATCAGTTGTACATTCCAAGTAAAGGATGTCACAACGCTTGTGTTTTTTGTAACTACGGTTTTAAACACCCGGTACGTCAAGAAGAGATTTTAAAAAAAGTGGAACATATTTGTAGGTATCTGCCTTCAAATATAGAAACACTGATTTTAGAGTCTTCTGGAAGTTTTCTAGATGACAGAGAATTACCCGAAGAGCTACAATATCAAATAATGGAAATCGTAGCCAAAACAAAGGTGTATCGAGTCCAGTTTGAAACTCATTACAAAACTGTCACTGAAAAAAAGCTCAATAAAATCCTTCAAATATTGAAAGGACATGAGCTCGCTTTCGAGTTTGGTTTGGAAAGTACTAATGAAAAAACTTTAGCAATTTATAACAAAGACATAAATGTTAAAGAGTTTTTCAAATTAGTACAACACTGCCAAAACCTCGGCATAGAAGCTAGCCTAAATGTTTTGGTTGGCGCACCATTGCTGACAATCAAAGAACAGGTTCAGGATGCTTTAGACACTGTTGAAGATATTCTTCAAAATTGTCCAAAAAGCACTGACATCGTACTGTTTCCAATAAACATTAAAGATTATACGCTTTTAAAGCATATGTATAATCAGGGAAGATACTCTATAATTTCCCACTGGGAATTTGTAGATGTATTAACTCAAATACCAAGAAATGCTCTTGATAGGGTATATATATCTTGGTGGGGAAACAGAGTAAATGAGTTTCATGGCAAAGATGCCATTATTCATCCTCAGGCTTGTGAAAATTGTCACCATGTTCTGATGAATTTTTACAACAGCTTTGTAAATGCTTCTAGCTTAGAAGATAAACAAAAAGCTGTTAAAGAAATTTCGAAAGTAAACTGTTCTTGTAGGATGGCTTATGAAAAAGAAAAATCCACACAAAAGTGCAATAAAACTATTTCTCAGAGATTGTCTGATGAAATAATGAAACTTGAAAACGAATTTTTTTAGAACCTAATCCCTAATTAACCAAAAAACACCTAGCTGAGTTGCTTTAGGTGTTTTTGGTTTTATTAGCATCTTTATAAATATCATTTAGCAAAAGTTTATCTATTGGAAAACGTTCACTTCTTTCAGGCACTTCTTCAGGGTATCCAATTATTAGAGTAGATACTTGTTCTAAATCATCTATTTTTAAATAATTATTAATTTCATTTTCAATATATAACGTATCACAAAGCCACGTACAGCCTAATCCTAAATCGAAGCATTTCAAATTCATATTTTCAATAGCTGCTCCTAAAGATAAATAATCTGGTTTTTTATAATATGTTTTTTTATTTTTGCTATGATAATTAGGAGTGTATATTATAATAGCTTTATTAGCTGTTTTCATTTGGTTTGCAGAACCTTTAATACTTGTATGTATATCTTTATTTTCACTTGCCCAATCATACATCATATTAGTAATATCATTTTTTTGATTATCGTCTAAAATATAGAATCTCCAGGGCTGTCTGTTTTTTGCAGATGGTGCTAACATGGCACTTTGTATAATTTCATATAAATAATTGTCAGGTACATTTTTGTTTTGAAATTTTCTTATTGTTTTTCTACTAGAAATAGCTTTATCTAATTCCATTATTCAATCTCCTGTAAAATTTTTATATTTAAATATATAATAATATTATTATATTATATAATGAAAAGATAAAACCAACTTTTCTATAATTCAAAAAGTTGATTCTAGTAAATTTTTCGAATAAGAGTTAGTTTTTATTTTCTAAATCTTCTGCATTGTATAAATTGTATCCTTCATAATTATAACTTGCATCAATACCTTTCATGTAAACTTGTCTGTCATCTATTTTATCAGTCAATGCATTTTTTATTAGAAATTTAATCTCTATATTTTTTACTGGGCTTCTCTCCATTGCAAGTAAATAATCTTCTTTACTAATTTTACTCCAGTCTACTACTTTATTGATTTCTTTCTTTAAAATCATGTCTAACCATATTCTTGTGCTTCTTCCGTTTCCTTCTCTAAATGGATGTGCTATGTTCATTTCTATATATTTTTCTATGATTTCATCAAAATTTGATTGTGGCATTTTATCTATTTTATTTAATGCTTCTTTCAAATACATAGCTGATGCAAATCTAAAGTTGTTTTTTGAAATGTTTTCTTCTCTTATTTTTCCGGCAAATTCGTATACATCTTCAAATAGATATTTATGTATTTGTGATAAACCTTTAAATGTTCCTACTTCAAACGTGTCTAGTTTTTTTGTTTTAAATAATTCTATTGCTTTTGTTTTTGTTATTCTTTCTTCTTCTTTTGCAAGTTCTATTGGATTATTAATTCCTAATTTGTTTTTTAACATATTTGTTCTCCCCTTCTTTTAATTGTTTCTAAATATTTTGGAAGGCACTTTTCTAAAATTTCTTCATTATATTCCATTTACTTAATTAACCTTTCTTTATTATACATTACAACTATCAGTTTTTATTTTGTCTTTCTCAATTTTCTTCTGATATCTATCCTCCTCAGAAAAAATACAACCACAATATTTTTGCATATATAGACCTAATTTTCTTGCTTTTGCTTGTCCTTCTCTAAAACCAACTCTGAAATCTCTGTACAAAAATTCCACACCATATTTTTTAGCCATAAAATTTGCAACTTCAATTAAAGCCTCATGATTTTGATATGGGCTAACTAACAAAGTTGTAGAAATTGTGTCAAATCCATTTTCTTTAGCATATTTTGCAGTTTGCTCTAATCTTACAGGATAGCAATAATCTCTACATCTTGTATCTAAACTATTTACTGTATTTTTACAAAATTCTCTTAACCCATAATTTTCTTCAAATATAGCATCTACATTTATGCATTTTGTATATTCTTTTAAGCAGTCTCTTCTTGCCTTGTACTCCATATATGGGTGTATATTTGGATTAAACCAATATACTGTTGGCTCTATTCCTTCATTTCTTAGACTATCTATACAGTATACACTGCATGGTGCACAACAAGTGTGTAATAATAATTTCATTTTATTCCCTCATTTCGTAACCCAAATGTTTATAAGCAGGTGGAAGAACTAATCTTCCTCTTACTGTTCTTGCAATAAATCCTATTTGCACTAAATATGGTTCATATACATCTTCTATAGTATCTACTTCTTCTCCTATTGTTGTTGCTAATGCCTCTATTCCTACTGGTTTTCCATTATATTGCACTATCATTGTTTCTAGGATTTTTCTATCTATTTCATCAAGACCTAGTTCGTCTATTTCAAGTTTATTTAATGCATGTTTTGTAATCTTTTTATCTATTTCTCCATTTCCTAGTACTGTTGCATAATCTCTTACTCTTTTTAATAAACGGTTTGCAATTCTTGGTGTTCCTCTTGACCTTCTTGCTATTTCTTCTGCCGCTTCTTCGTCTATTTTTACTCCCAATATTCCACTTGACCTTTTAATTATTTTTGTCAAATCTTCTGGTGAATATAGTTCAAGTCTATGTACTATTCCAAAACGGTCACGAAGTGGTGTAGTTAATGCTCCTGCTTTTGTTGTTGCTCCTATTAAAGTAAATTTTGGCAAGTCTAATCTTATTGACCTTGCACTTGGACCTTTTCCTATAATTATATCCAATGTAAAATCTTCTAATGCAGGATACAATATTTCTTCTACACTTTTACTTAATCTATGAATTTCATCTATGAATAAAACATCAAATTCAGATAGATTCGTTAGTATTGCTGCCAAATCTCCTGGTTTTTCTATTGCTGGTCCTGATGTTATTTTTATATTTGAATTCATTTCATTTGAAATTATATTTGATAATGTTGTTTTTCCAAGTCCAGGAGGACCATAGAATAGGCAATGGTCTAATGGCTCTCCTCTTTTTTTAGCTGCTTCTATATATATTTTCATATTTTCTTTTACTTTATCTTGTCCAATATATTCATCTAATGTTTTTGGTCTTAATGAATTTTCTAATCTTTCTTCATTTGAATTTTCAAGTTCTGGACTAATTATTCTTTCTTCTTCCACATTTTCTCTCTCCCTTGTATACATTAAAATTTTTCTAATTACTCACATCAAGCCAATTCACTACTTTTAGAAATTTTTAGGTCCGTCCCTAAATCCCTGTTTTTAGGGATTTTTAGGACCGTCCCCCTAATCCCTATTTTAGCAAATTGTTTATGCTTATAGAATTTGATATTTCCAACTCTGTTCTCATTTGTCTTTCATACCTTTCTAACAACTCTTTTGTATCCTCATCCAAAGTCTCAAAATCAACTGGTTGACCCGTAAGAATATCATACCATACTTCATCATAATAATATCTACTACTTATAATTCTTTCATTATTTAAAGAAACAAAGTCCTTGCTTGCAAACATATTAGTTCCTAGAGAAAAACCATCTTCGATATTACACAAATAGCTAAATGTTGGTTTTATATCTAGCTTAGTTACTGGCTTTTCAATTGTTAAATTTTTAACTCCTGGTATTCTCATTCCACAAGCTACTTTTGTATAACTTAACTTTATGTCCACATCTGTTAAATCTGAATCAGTTTGTGCTAAAAAATCTAACATTTGCTCATCATACATACTTAATCCATTATGGTCTCCAAATACTAATATTGCAGTATCATCATATAGTCCAGCTTTTTTTAGTTCATCTATAAATACTCCAAAAGCATAATCTGCATAATTTACTGCCTCTAAGTAATTTCCAAGAAAACTATATTTATATTTTCCAACATCTATATTGATTTTACTTCTATCTTGCAAACCTTCTAGTGTAAATGGTGTATGTGAAGATGCTGCTACAATATATGTAAAAAATGGCTGGTCATACTGGCTCAATTTTTCTACTGCTTGTCTATACAAAAGTTCATCTGATAAATATTCATTAATATTTTCTGAAGTATCTTCAAATTGGTCTTTTAGTTCTAAATGGTCTAAATTCATTCTTGAATATACATTTCCTCTATTCCAGAAATATGCATAATTTCCATGCATATATGATGTATCATAACCTGCATTATTGAAATTATCAAATATTGTATTATATGTATTTGTATAATATTTCGCAAATGACATTCCATTTTCCATTGGATATAGTGACGTTATTGTTGAAAACTCACTATCAGCTGTTGTTGAATAGCTTTGCATATTCATATTTGAAAATTCGATATTTTCATTTATAAATTTGTTCAAATTTGGTGTAATTTCTTGTCCATTTAATTGTTTATTTATTACATATTCTTGAACTGATTCTAGTTGCAATATTATTACATTTTTTCCTTCAAGAATCCCTTTAAGAGCAGGATATTTTTCTAATCCATATTCTTCATCATATTCTTCTTTTAATTCTTCGTAATCAGCCATCATCTCTTCTTTTTCTTTATATTTTGTTTTCTTTTTCATTGTTATTATATTTTCTATATCGTATATGTGATATCCAAAAATCGTTGCTTCCCTTATTTGTTGGTCTTTATTATATGATTTTTCTTTTCCTTTTTCTACATAGTCCACACCTATTATGCAGAAAATAACGACTCCAATTATTCCTACTATCCATTTTCCTATCAATTGTTTTTTAGTCTTTTTACCTTTTTTATAAATTTTTATCTTTTTAGTTATAAATAATATTACTAAAGCTATTATGTCTAAGAAATATAGTATTTGATATATTTTTAATACCATTGGCAATGTGCTCATTATTTCTCCGCCATATTGCAAGTTTGTAATTTGTGCAATAGATAAGACGCTGTTTGAATAGTTATAATATATGTTATCTCCAAATAATACAAAACTTATAATAAAGTCTACAACTATTGAGGTTACTACTCTGGCTCTATTAGGCAATACAAATAAAAAGCATATTATTACTACAACAAAACTAATTGTTCCAATTATTGTATCACTATATAATTGTTCATTTACAGCGATTGTATGATAGTAAAATAAAAATGTTTTTGCTAATATCAAAAATCCTATAAATAAAACAAAATACCAAGAATTTATAAATTTTTCTAATTTATTCCATATGTTCCCTGATTTCCCTTTTGATTCTATATTTTCTCTATTATCTTTATTTATACTTCCATTTAAACTATCTTCGTTTTTCTTGTCTAATTTTACTGTTTTATGATTTTTCATTTATTTTTCCTTTCTTTGTCCTAAAATCATTCCCCTATTATTACATAAAAATTTAATTCTATACTTTATCAATAAAATCTTCAATTATCTTTAGCATCTTTTGATTATTAGTCTGATACTTTTGTGGTTTAAAATCCTTTGCTTTTTTTAATGCTTTTTCTAATTGTTTAACATCTTGAATTCCTATTATATATCCTTTTTCATTAAAATTTTCTACAATTTCTTTTTGATGGTCATTTACATGTTCATGATATTCGTGTAAACGTGGTATAGCAATTACCTTTTTTTCCTTCTTTAAAGCTAAATTAATTGAACCTACCCCTCCATGTGTAATAATTAAATCTGCCTTTTCTATTAATTTTTCTAATTCTTCTAATGAAACTAAGCCAAAAATCTTCATATTTTTAGATTCGTATTTTGTATATCCTGCTTGTACAACTACTTCTTCTTTAATTATTCCTTTTTCAATTAAATTATCTATCTCTTCTAATAATCTATGAAAACTATTATTTTGAGTTCCTAACATTACTAAAATCATGAATAAATCGAACCTCCATATACTGCTTTAGGATAAATTTCTAACATCTCTTTCCATTGAACTATAAATAAGTCTGCAATTGGATATATCAACCTTCCTGTAGCTGTTTTTTTATGATGGTTTGCAAAAGTTTCTATATATATTATTTTGCTTCCAAATATTTTTCCTAAAATACACATTGGTCCTGCTGTATGTGTACCTGTTGTTATTATTACCTTTGGTCTGATTTTGAAATACAGATATACAGTTTTAAAACATAACATTAAATATTTAAATATATATGAAAATATTTTTGCTCTTGTTCCATATGGTAAAAAATCTAATTTATCTCCATATTTTTCTTTTAAATTTTCATTTGCTTTATCATGTTCTGTTATTATATGATAATCATATTTTTCAAATAATGGTTCTAATTGTAACAATTCACTCAAGTGCCCACCTGTACTTGATATAAATAAGACTTTTTTCTTCATTTTTCCGCCTTTCTTTTATTATTTATGTTCAAATTATATCATAAATTTTCCGTTTTGTCTTACTTTTTTGCAACTTTAATGTGCCATTTTTTATTTTTTCTATATGCTAGCATTTCGCATTATAAGTAACAAATTTTTCTATAACATAAGAAGCAAAAAAGATAGATAAAATTCTTTCTGAATTAAATCTACCCTTTTCCTTTTAAATTAAATATTAATATTTCAATTACTTACAATTAAGTAAATTTATTAAGCTCTTGGATGTGCTTTACGATATATATCTTTTAGTCCTTCATCTTGAAATTGCATATATACTTGTGTTGAAGATATATCTGAATGTCCAAGCATAGCTTGAATTGCTTTTATATCAGCACCATTTTGTAAAAGATGAGTTGCAAAAGAATGTCTTAACACATGTGGTGTAATATCTTTTGAAATATGAGCTTGTTCTTTATAATATTTAATAATTTTCCAGAATCCTTGTCTTGTTAATCTTCCACCATTTATATTAACAAATAGTGCTTGCTCACTTTCACTCTTAATTAATATGTCTCTAGCTTCTTCTATATATTCTTTCAATGCTTTTAATGACATTTTTCCTAATGGAATGTTACGTTGTTTATTTCCTGATCTACAAGTAACAAATCCTTCTTCTAAATTTACATCATCTATATTTAATGAAATTATCTCTGTTACTCTCATTCCTGTAGCATATGCAAATTCTAGCATTGCTTTATCTCTAATACCTTTTAAATCTATATCTTTAGGTTGTTCTAATAAAAGTTCTACTTCTTCTGCAGTTAATACACTTGGAACTCTTTTTTCAACTTTTGGTGCTTTAACATCCTTTGTTGGATCTTCTTTAATTTTCTTTTTCTTAGCTACAAATTGATAAAAAGATCTTAAAGAAGCAATACTTCTAGAAATACTTGCTGGTTTTTTATGTTCTTGTTCTGACATTTCTTTTATATAATCTTCTATATCTTCCTTTTTAACTCTATCAAAACGAAGTCCATAAGATTCCAAATATCTCTTAAACTGTTTCAAATCTCTTTTGTATGATTGTAATGTGTTGTCTGATAATTTCTTTTCATTCTCTAAAAAATCAAAAAAGTATTTTAATTGTCTTTCCATTTTCCTATCTACCTCTATTCCTTTAAAATAATCCCTTTACATAAGCTATATATGTTATATCAAACTATTTAAAAATTGTAAATAGTTTTTTTGATTTTTTTTACATTTTTTTATTAAAAATTTTTCTACACTTCTGATTCAAATATACTTTTAATATGTTTTTTATTCTAGAAATATTTAATGCACAGCTTTAAAATATTAGTAGAAGCAAAGATTTCTATCACAGATGAAACAATTAAAACCATCAACATTATTAAAGAAAACACCGTGTGCCTCAACATTTCTATTTTAACATTTTCTTTTGTTTTGTCTCTCATTATTGATTTATATAACTTTATTCCACTAACAGCTAATGCAAGTATTGCCGGAATCACTAATAAATTTTGTAATAACAATAATATGAGTACAAAAATTATACCTTTAGAAATCCCCATAATGCTAATACATGCAGCAATTGTATACCCTAAGCAAAATCCTCTATATGCAACTATTCCAAACACTGCTGGAATTCCTATTATAGTTGTTCCAAAAAACCATAAACCTATTGCTAGCATGATATTTTGTCCAATACTTGTTTTCAGCAACTCTATTAAATTTAAATCTTCTGTACTTTTTAATTTTTCAATAAATTGATTCAAATATTCAGTTATTAATGTTTTTGGCTCTTGCCCTACATTATTTATAAAAAATACTCCTAGAAATATTCCTATAACAAATAAAATACTTACTATTACATATTCTTTTTTGTTATTTGCAACATGCTCCTTTATCGTTTGTAAAATTAATCTTCGTTTGTTCTTTTTCATAAAAAATCTCCTTATAGTTTATACATAATGTGTATTCTATAAAGAGATTTTTTAGAACTAATTTTGGTTAATTGGGGACAGGTTCGCTTTAACCATTTTCCAAACTAACCACGCCGTAGTTTCCTCCACCACCACTGTGGACTTCGCAATTTCCTTCTCTTGCATTTACTATGTTGTTCGCAATTTTTTCTCCAACTACTGCTTCAATATCATCTTTTGACAATTTGTGCAATATGTTCATTTCAGTTTCAAATGTATTAAGTAATTTTTCTATTGTCTTTCCACCAACTCCTGGGATAAATACTAATGGTATTTGATATTGATATGGTGGTCTATTTTTGGGACTTTTACTTTCTTCTTTATCTTTTATTAATTCTATTCTGTCAAAAACTCCAAATGTAACATTTTTTCCTCCACATATTGGACAAACTTCAACTGGCTCTTTTGTTTCAATTGATTTTTGACAGTCATCACAATATGTTCTATGGTATTTTCCTAATTTAGGGTCTAAACCATAATTTACTAATACTTTTCTTCCATCTTCATTTTTCAATGCTTTTACAATTTCTTTAAAAGATATATCTTCTACTAACATTTTATTGTATTCTCTTGCAATTTTAGGTAAAGAATGAGCATCTGAATTTGTAACAAATGTCTTATTTTCTAATTCTGAAATCATATCTGCCAAATATGTATCTGAACTTAAGCCTAATTCAACTGCAAATATTTTATCAAATTTTTCTTTGAAGATATTTTCTAGTCTATCTGTACAATTTCCATAGTAGCTTTTGTGTGGTGTAAATATATGTGCTGGTATTAATATTCCATTATATTTTTCTACTATATCTACTAATTCATAGCCAGATACATTAGACCTTTGTGTACTTAAAGTAATATTTTTTATATGATGACTCATTTCTTGTGAAAAGCCTTTTATGTCTTTTAAATGTGGGAAAAAGCAAATATTATGAGCACTACCACATTTTCCATTTCTACCTTTTTCAGATGTTTCTACTTCACTTCCTAATAATATACAAACTTTATCTTTATATATTATTCCTCCATCTTCTAATTCATATGCTTCTCCTGTTTTTAAAAAGTTCTCTATATCTTCGATAACATATGGTGAAGCACAATCAATTATTCCACATACATTTATTCCTTTTCTTTCTACACATTCTTTTGCTATATTGGCAAAATTTAACGACTTCGCAGCCGTTATCTTAATTGGTTTTCCACTTTCACTTCTTCCTATGTGTATATGTAAATCTGCAAATATTTCGTACATTTTTATTCCTCCAACTTTTTCTCCGTCCATATATTTAACTGCTATTTATTTTCTAATTACTAGAATTTGTATTTTGTAACATTTCTGTTTTCTCATTCATATGTAACAAAATTTTCTTGGTTGTTTCTTCACTAAATAATGGTCTAGTATTTTCGACATGATGCTTTTCAAACATTTCATTTGCCAAATTGTTATTTTCCTCCTGCATTAATTCGTCTATTTTAGGTTGATATTCATATACTACCTTTTGTATAAATTTTGTTAATTCTTCTGTTTCGTTGTATATTTTTACTAATCTTCTTAAAGCAGTCATATTAACCGATTCACTAATATGTATTTGCTCTAAGTAATTAACAAATTCAATAAATGTTTCTAAATATCTGTTATATTCATCTTTTAAATTTCTATGTTCTAGTAAAACTAATGCCTCGTCTGGCTGAAAACCTATTCTTTCTGGTCTATCTAAAAGCATTCCTCCAAATTGGTCTACAAGTTCTAATATATCACTTTCTCGCTCACGTGGATTGCTATTGCTATATCTATTAATCTCTTCACATATTTTGCAAAAACGTTTTCCAAAGCCAAGTCCTCTTAAGTAATTTGCTCCTTCTTTTGCATATGAATGAATTTTTTCTAAGTCTTGTACGTTGTCTACTTTTTTACAGTTGCATAATAGTGATGCAGTTAATAAAAGGTTTGAATCTACTTGAATTTTTGAATAATTTAAAAACATTCTTAATAATTCTGTTTTAAATATTACTGACTTATCAAAAAATATATTTGTCTTTTTTGATAAATAATACACTATTTCCATTTTTGATGCTAAATCTTCCTCTTCTAATATATAATCTGCAAATGTATCCATCATATGCGTCCTCCTTTGTTCATAATCATACACTTTTATTATACGAAAAAACATCGTTTTTTTCAATATTTTTGCAACATGTAATAAAAATGTAATATTTATTCTATTGCATTTCTAGCAAGCTCATCACATCTATTATTAAACTCATTATCACTGTGTCCTTTTACTTTTATGAATTTTACTTGATGTGTTTTGGTTAATTCATATAATTCTTTCCATAGTTCTTGATTTTTAACAGGCTCTTTGCTTGAAGTTTTCCAATTGTTTTTTATCCAATTCCCTATCCAATTTTGCAAAAATGCATTAACCACATATGCACTATCACTATATAAATCTACTTGGCATGGGAATTTTAGCATTTTTAATGCTTCTATTACTGCTGTTAACTCCATTTCATTATTGGTTGTGTTTTTCTTTCCTCCTGAAATTTCTTTTTTATTTCCTTGATACATTAATATTGCTCCCCAACCTCCTGGTCCAGGATTTCCTGAGCAAGCTCCATCTGTATATATTGTAACTTTTTCCATCTATTCTTTCCTTTCTTAAATTATTTATCTTTAATCATAAAACATTTCTTAACTTTTATTGAATTTCTCATGATTATTTGTATTTTAGCCATTTTTATGGTATCATTATATCAGTTATGAAAAAAATATACAAGATAATATTTTTCAACCTTTACTAACATATTTAGAATAATAACATATAATATAAAAATTGAATAAAAAAATCTAATAAGGAGGTTCAAAGTAATGGGCAAAGTTTTAGGTATTATTGCAGAATATAATCCATTTCACAATGGTCATTTATATCACTTGCAAGAATCAAAAAAACAAACAGGTTCTACATATACAGTTGCCATCATGAGTGGGAACTTTACTCAACGTGGCAGTACATCTATTATAGACAAATGGTCTAAAGCTGAAATTGCTCTTTATTGTGGTATTGATTTAGTCATTGAACTTCCTGTTTTATATAGTATTTCAAGCGCTGAAAATTTTGCAGATGGTGCTATTAAAATATTAGATTCATTAAAAGTTGTTGATTATTTATCATTTGGTGCTGAAACAGCTGATATTCCTACATTACAGCAAATCGCCAAAGTTCTTTATACAGAACCAAGACCATATAAAACACTTTTATCTCACGAATTAAGAAAAGGATTATCTTTTCCAAAAGCTAGAGAAAATGCATTAATGATGTACCTAAATGATATAAGAAGATTTACAAATGTTATTTCTTCGCCTAACAATATTTTAGGAATTGAATATCTAAAGGCTTTGATGAAATACAAAAGCAACATACAACCTGTTGCAATTCATAGGTCTTCAGTTGGATATAACGATTTGGAATATACAGATAACATGGCAAGTAGCACAGCCATTCGTAATATTATTAAAAATAATGGTTTTGATGTACTAAGAAATGTTATTCCAGAGCCTAGTTATTCTATTTTAATTAAAAATATTAAACAAGGTCACATTGTTCCAGATTTATCAACTTTCGAAAAGGAAATTATATACAATTTAAGAAAAATGGATGTTTCTCAAATTGCTGAACTTCCTGACGTTTCCGAAGGTTTGGAATTTGCTTTAAAAAATGCTGCAAATTCATGTAATACTTTGAATGAATTTTTGAATATCATAAAGTCTAAAAGATATACTACTACTCGTATTCAACGTATTTTAGTATATTCTCTACTTGGTATTACGAAAAAAGATATGGAATTGTCAAAAAAGGTTACTCCTTATGTTAGGGTTCTTGCTACTAATAAACGTGGAAAATTTTTAATTTCTGAGATTTTAAAGGCTAACCCTAAACTTGAAATTGTTACTTCTGTTAAACGTTATTTGGATAGTAACCCTAATAAGAATTATCAATTATTGCTTGATAAGGATATTTGGGCTACTAATGTTTATACTATTGGTTATGAGGCTGATTCTTGGAATAATTTAGATTTTACTAAGAAGATTATTACGATGTAAAAGAAATTAAAAAAACTTATATAAATATTGTTCCCTAAATTATTAGGGAACAATGTGTTTTATTTCTTATTTTTTCTTGCATCAAATTCATTAAGAAACAAAGAATGTCCTATCTCTTTTGTAGATATAGCTTTCCCCCTATTCAAGTAAATCACTAAATCATAAACTCCGTTCAAATATTCTCCAGATATCCCAGTAGCAATCTTTTTATAAACTCTTTTACCAATCACTTGATATACTGTCGTTTGTGGCTTAGGTAACTTATCTGCAGCTTCTACAGCTTCATTTGGAGTATCAAAAATTAATCTTCCATAATCATTGAAACTATATGTATGGTATATATTGACTTTATTTTTTGCTTTTCTTATTATACTGCCAAAACAAAAAACAACTCACAAACTCTTTAGTTCATAAGTTGTACATATGGTGCGGATGAAGGGACTCGAACCCCCACGCCGTTGGCACTGGTTCCTAAGTCTATTGTTATGAGTTATAAAAAAATATAAAAAATATAAAAAAACTTTAAAATATCACAATAAACTAACTATACTTTTCCTATATAAACTTTATCAATTACATGAATAATAATATGTAATTTAATAATTTGTTAGAAAATTATATGAAAAGTGTTAGAAAAATTTTGTTTTGTAAGTTGCCTGTTGTTATTTAGCAAAAAATTAATCTCCTTTCTCAATTAAGGGAGATTAATTTTTTATCTCCATAATTTCTAAAAAATTACGGGGCAAAGAAAAAAATATAAAAATAATTTTTCTAATTTTTCATATACTACTAGAAAAACAAAAAGGGTTATAGGGCTTTGCCCTATCATACAAAACACTTTCATAGAAAGTGTTCTAATATGTTATAACACTTAAACATTTATCAAAAAATAAATTAAAGGAGGAATTTAATCATGAGTTATGCAATTATAATTAATACTAACTATAAAATGAAAAACTTAGCTGGCATATATAGACACAATGAAAGAAAAAATACAAATTATTCTAATAAAGATATTGACAAAAGTAAGTCAAAAGAAAACTATTCGATAAAATCTCCTTCTACTACTTATATAAAACTATTTCAATTAATTAAAGAAAAATACAATTTAAAAGGTCAAATAAAATCTGTCAGTAATATAGCTTGTGAATATATAATTACATCTGATAAAGATTTCTTTGATAATATTGGCATAGAAGAAACAAAAAGATTTTTTAAATCTGCATATTCTTTTGTCTGTAATTATAAAAATTTAGGAGAACAATATATATTATCAGCTAAAGTTCACATGGATGAAAAAACACCTCATATGCACTTAGTCTTTATACCTGTTATACATACTAAAGATAAAAATGGTAATGACATAGATAAAATATCATGTAGTGAATTTTGGAAAGGCAAGGAAAGTTATAAATATCTACAAAACAATTTTCATAAATATATGAATATTTGTGGATTCAATTTAGATAGGGGCTTAAATAACAATAACAAACATCTTTCAATGCAACAACTAAAAGTTTTAACTAACTACGATAAAATAAAAGAAGAAATTAAAAAAACACCTATCAAAGAGACTACCTCAAATTCTCTTGATTTAGTAATAGCTGAAAACAAAAAACTTGTGAAACATTGTAACAGATTAAGAGAATATTGTATTACTTCTGTGAATACTTTTAATAAATGCTTAGAATATGAAATTGAAATAGAAACCTTAAAAAAAGAAAATCATTCATTGAAAGAGAAAATAAAAAATCTAAAGAATTATATAAAAAATATTTTTAATATTTTAGAAACATTTTTTCATATTCCTAAAAAAGTATTACTTAAATTCTTATCTAAATATGAAAAGTCTATTTAATCATCATAATGAAAATCTCCTAAAACATATTATTTAATATTAATACTATATACATTTAATTTAAAAATTTTGTACATAATAAATTCATTTCATCTAAAGGCAATATAGTATTGCCTTTAAACATACAATTTTAGTATAAAATATTGTAAAATTTATTAGGAGTTTAGTATTATGAGTGGTAGTAAAAAATTAAATAACAAATCAAATGTAATCGCTGAAAATTTTAAAAAATTTAGACAAGAAAGTGGATATTCACAAAGAGAATTATGCCAGAAATTAGAGTTAATGGGATTGCAATTATATAAAGCTGATATTTATTCAATTGAACACAATAAACGTTCTGTAAAAGATTTTGAATTATTAGCTTTTTCTATTGTATTTAATAAACCTCTTGCAGACTTTTTCAAAGGGGTTAAAGATTTTGAGTAATAATACAGAAAATTAAATTATTTTATTATATGAATGTATTTAATAAAATTTATATAAATTAAATACATTCATTTTTTATTTTTAATCCATCTATTAAGCCTATTTTATAAGCAATATATTTATCTTCTTCTTTATATATTTGTTTTGCTTTTTTTAGTTTGTCATCAATATTTTTATTACATAAACTTAAAGATGAAAAACTTTTAGTATCTGTCATCTTTTTAATATATTCTAAATAAATTTTCTTTCTATTTTTCATATCCAACTTAATATCTTCTATTCTATCATATTTATCTAATGTATCTATTACATCAATAAATTGGGCTATTATGAAAGCTTCAGTATCTCTTATTTCGTTACTTATATCTTTATTCATTATCACCATCTCCAGTTTTTATTAAATTTTATCATTTTTCTTTTATTTTGACAAGACTTTCTTGTCGATTTGTGTTATAATATTTTTGAAAATTTAATTTTTAATATTACTATTGGAGGGTTTAAGTTGAGTAAATTATATAATACATATCTTGAATTGAAGAAAAAAGACGAAGAAATCATATACTTATTTAAAAGTGGTATTTTCTTTATTGCACTTGATGATGATGCTTATACATTGTCAAAATTTTTTCATTTCAAAATAACAAATTTAACTGATACTATTGTAAAATGTGGCTTTCCTTGTTCTAGTTTTGATAAATATTCTAATTTATTTTTGTTACATAATTTAAAGGTTAAAATAATAGAACTAAGTAATAGAGTTATATATCCACTCAAGGATTACACACAAACTACAAAAATAACAGAACTATTAAATGATATAAAATCTATCGACATTAACACATTATCCATTCAAGAAGCCTATCAGTTTATAGAAAATTTAAAAAACAAAGTAACTAAAATTAATAATGGAGATATTATCTAATGAAAAGGAAAGGAAATTTGTATCAAAATTTATATAAATTTGAAAATATACAAAATGCTTTTAATGAAGTATGTAAAAATACGAAAAATAAGAAAAAAGTTGTTAGATTTAAAGAATATAAATGTATATATATTTCTAGAATATATAACATATTACAAACAAAAACATATAGACCTGGTCCATACAATGTATTTACAATATATGAACCAAAGAAAAGAAGAATTAAAGATAAAGATGCTTTGAAAATTATCTTTGATATTATAGATATTGAAGAAAATGGACTAAGTATTGGTGCCATGACGAGTCAAATTCTTGCTATATTTTACTTAAATGATATGGATCACTTTATTAAAGAAACATTGAAAATAAAATATTTTTTGAGATATCAAGATGATTTTTTACTTTTCCACCCTTCAAAACAATATCTTAGATATTGTTTGAAAGAATTGAAAAATTTTTAAAAAAAGAAAAATTAATATTAAATAAAAAAACTAGAATTTACAAAAGTACAAATAAATTTATTTTTCTAGGTAGAAAACCTAATGGGAATTATGCAAAATTTAGAGATGTTAGAAGAAAAATTAAAAAGAGAGTTTACTTATACAAAACAGGTCAAATAGAACTTTCTAGTCTTATTAGTAGCATTATATGTTATAAACATTTATGCAAAAAAGGTAGTAACTACTAATTACTACCTTAAAAATAGTCCTAAAATATACTCCTTTTCGAATATTTTTACCTACTAACAAATATATTTATCTATTTTTTCTTTATACTTAGAAATCTATCTAAGTAATGGACATAGTTTGTTTCTATATTATCTCTTATACAATCATTAATTGTACAACCACAGTGTATAGAAGCTAAGGGGCGAACTGCATAATTGCTGTTCGTGTTCTCGTTCAAGTTCGAACTATTGCCATTGCATAAGTTGTTCGCGTTCGTGTTGCTGTCATTCACATTGCGCACATTGAAGTTGCTGTTGCTTGAATTAGTATTGATACAGCGAGAGGCTAACTACATACAACCACGCCCAATTACTTTATACTTTTCATCCAGCCACTAGTATATTTGATTATATCATCAATTCTATTACCTATTTTAACATATTTTTTATTATTAATTATCATCTTGTCATAACATAAATTTAATAAGAAATCTAAAATCTTAATTTTGGCAATTATTTTTTCTAAAAGTCGTTTTTTATTTTCTAGATTTTCTGTAACATTTGCCTCATAACATAATTCTAATAAATCATAACTATTAATTCTAATTCTATTTTTTAATTCTAGATCTTTTTTAGGAAAATTACTTAATTCCTTATCAATTACAATTATTAATTTCCTAATAAAATTAATTACTTGAAACTTTTCTTCTTTCATTTATTATTTCTTCCATTTTATTTATGATTTCTTTAAAATCTTGTTTTTCCATATTGTCTAACAAGAATGTATTTATATTCTCTATCCTTGTTTTACAATTTATATATTTTTTAGCTTTTTCAAAATATTTAGAATATGTATTTAAATTTTTGTTATCATAAATTCCTTCCACTTCATAATTATTTCTTCTGTCTAATATTAAATAATTTATTTTCTTTTCTTCTAGTTTTGCAATCACTCTATTATAACTACTTTGTGGAAATCCACACATATGTACTTCTTCTACTTTTTTTAATTTATACTCAAAAAAATATGAAATTACATATGCATCTTTTCCATAAACTTGATAAAACTTTCCTATTTTTACAAGTATAATATCATTTTTATGTACTTCTTTAGCTGTTTTTACTATATTTAATATACTCATTAATATTATTCTCCTAAATTCCTTTGCCTTGCGGACACAAGGCCCGCTTGGCAATCTACCTAATTATTTTGGATTTACTTTAAATTCCAATGTTCTTCTGTTTCATAATTTGTATTTGTATCTATGACATTAGATTTTAGAATTACTATGGGGCGAACTGCAAAAGTGCTGGTCGTGCGCTCGCGCAAGCCCGAACTACTGCCAAGGCATAAGTAGTACGCGTCCGTGTTGCTGCCACGCACATTGCGCACAACGAAGCTGCTGCTGCCCGAAATAGTATTGATACAGCGAGAGGCTAACCAGTAAATCCCATTAAATAGCATATTTTGTACATCTGTATTTTCTATTTTAGTATTACTGTAATAATAATAGTAAGCGGTCAACAAAAAGACGTATTGAAACCTTCTAAAATGAGATGTAAGATAAAAACATCAAAAGTTTAGGGGGT
>CALXKC010000010.1 GCA_944388775.1 uncultured Clostridia bacterium
ATCCTTTCTTCATCTTTAATCACACCTCCAATCTAACTAAAATTAAATCCATTAATTAGTTCATTTAAATCTTCTAAAAATCGTACTTTTGTAGAGGCATCATATACTTTTGTATATGATACCTCTACTCTAGACAGAAAATTAATAAAAATTAGTAAATGAAATATTGAAATATCAACATATACATATAAATGACCATAGCAAAAAAATATTTCAAACAATATTAAAAATTTTGCTATGGTCATTTACTAATATTTGGTAAATTATAATCAATAAAATTGATTATTTTATCAGCCTCCAAAACCGAAACTTCAATATGTGGAATGTCAGAATAGAATCCTTGTACCATATAACAACAATTAAATATATTATCATCTTTTATTACACCGCCATGAATTAATCCATCCTGAATAGGTTTTACAGTTCTGTTATCAGCATCCCACACTTTTCGCTTTTCAAATATTTTAATAATTACAATTACATATTTATCAAAGAATAATTTATCATATTGTTTAGTTATTTCAGCTATATTAAAAATAATTTGTTTGTGAGCATAAGAAGATCTATTTGTTAAGTTTGGTAATTTTTCTGGTATATATAAAGACAAAACACCATCTTGTAAGTTTGCCTTATAATCATTATCAATAAAATGAATTTCATTATCTAGCATATTAGTATTTAGGTATCTAACTTGTTCATATATTTCAAATCTTATTTTTTCTAGATTATACAAAAACATTTCAAGTTTCTTTTCCGTTCCGCTGATATAAGGAAATTTTAAAACTGTATTTAAAGATACATTTAGTTTTTGCAATAGATTATATAATTCGTTTGGAATTAGCATAAAATCAGCTCCTTTCTTAAATTAAAAATAAAAAAGACTTATATGTTCCAATCGTTATTGGCATATAAGCTATCAAAATCTTGTATAGAATATTCTCGTTCATTATAGTTAGAAGTATTTTTATAATTATTATATTTATTATTATTTATATATTTGTTGGTTTTGACAATATTATTAGTATAAGTTTGACTAGAAGTATAGTCATTTTTTGAAATAGGGGTAGTTGATTTTGAATAGTTGGGATTGTCATATTTGACTAATGGTATTATTTTTCTACTAATAATTTGCCTTGTTGTATCTTGAAAATTTGTTATGACTTGCACATATTTTTTTCTTGATAAACTACTTATTAATTTTGATACTCTTGTATCAGATAAATTTACTATGTTTGCGATATATTTATTTGTAATAGTACAATAATTTTCATTTTTACTATAAAATAATATTAGGGAATAGATATATTTTTCTTTATCACTTAATTTTTCATTTGTGAGGATTTCATAAGGAATCCATAGACCTTTTAAATTGTTTTCTTGCATAATTTCACCCTCTTTCGTAAAAAATAAATACACACTATAATGTGTGTATAAATAAAATTATATATAATAAAATTAGTCATTAGAATATATTTGTATATTAATAGGTAATCCTACTCTCATAAAAAATCTAGCAAAAGATTGTGAAAGATGTTCTCTGTATGGAGGACATAATCTTAATCGAGGACTATTTTGTTTAGCAATTTCTTTGGCTAGTTGCATAGGAATAGTATATATGCTATTAAAGTCTATAATATAGTAATCTTGATTGTAAGTATTACTAATATAGTTGTTAATAATATGCTTTGAAACAACTTGACCTTTTACAATATTTTTAATACTATTTTTTATGTCTTTGGGTTTCTTGCCAGCGAGTTCAAATTGTCTTTCTGCTTCTGCTTTAGTTATTAAAGAACATATAACAATGTTATTTGTTTTCTTATTTGCAATATCACAAGCTTGGGTAACAATAATGCCATCTACATATTTTATTTCTGTTTTGATTTCTGCTCCTTCAGACAATTTTGCATAAGGATCTAATATTGCAACAGGACAATTTAATAAAATATCTCCTTGGGTTATATCATCTGAATCGGTTAATTCTTCGTACCATTTATACTCCATTTAAGTATTATTCCTCCAATTCTTCAAATTCATCAATATCGATTATAGGTGTTTTCTTTGATATATTAGTGATTTTCATAACTACATTAATTGATTTTGTTTTTGGTTTTAAATTATAGTTATCATCATCGTCTTCATTAGATAGATTAATATGTGTATTAGACATTATGTGATAAATTGTTTCTAAAGTTTCAGAATTTGAAAATTTCGTTAATGTAGTTAGTATTGGTTGATTTTCAATAGATTGTACTAAAGCATAATCTATTGTTGTAGTTTGTGGTATCATATATCATCACCTTCCTATTCTAAAACCTCAGCTATTTTAGTTTTTAGAGTGGTTTTAGATACATTCATAATATTATCAATTTCTTCATTAGTAGTTCTATAATTAGAATTTTGGTTAAAAGAATATTTATCATTAACATCTACATTTATTTGAATCATATCATTTACTTTCTTAAATTGAGATGTAGACAAAGTGTCAATGACAATTGTTTGTTGTTGTTCTTTTGTAAGAGGAATCTGCATTTGATATTCTGTAATATTTGAAAGAACAATATTTGTATAATATTTATTGTTTTCAATAGTTGAATATCTTAAATTCATTTCAACAATATTATTATTAATATTTTTCAAATATTTATTTTGTAGAGTTTTAATAGGTGTTTTGTCGTCAATGTCAACAAGACAATTAATACCAAAATATAAAATTTCCGCCTCATATACTTGAAGAATTGAATTATATATTTCTATGACAATATTTTTCATTTCTTCGATAACTGTTTCAAAATCAGTATCTAAATCAGCACTTTTTTTTCTTGTTAATTGCACATTTATTTGAGAGAGCATTAAATCGTAGTCACCATTTATAGATGTAGCAGTTATTCTAGGTAAAACAGGTGGAGCATCATTAGGAATTGGTTGTGGATTGAATGGCACAATAAAATGTTGTGACAAACTACTAGCTTCTAATTTATCTATTTTACTTCTCGGAGCTTCTATTCTTTGAAAAAATAGACTACACTTAATATTTTTTACTTTCATAAATACCTCCTAATCTAAACATATTATATAATAATTTATTAAAATAAGCAAATTAAATTCTAAAAATTTTTAATATTAATTTTCTAAAACACTTTTTCCAGTTGCGTAATCAATAATAATACCAGGTTGAACATTATAAACATATACATTAAAACAAATTCCTTTTCCGTTATCTTCCACAGAATAAGCTTCCATTTGTACACCATTAGCAACAAGATTATTTCCTTCAAAAATGGGAGTTACTCTATATAAAACATGATTATCTTTATTTTCATCCATATAATCAGATATATTATTTTCAAAAGGAAGCATTCCTTGTACATTCATATAGCGAGTACCTGTAATAAGATTCTTTTGGTTAGCATTTTCTCCTGCTAGATTGTGAGCTATCAAGTGGCAACGATTATATAAATAATTTCCTTCAACTATACCTTCATATGTTGCTTGTTGCCAACCAGAAGGGGTAATAGAATAAAGTGATTCTCTTTCTTCATCATCAACAGGCATAATTTCTTTACAGATATTAGCATATGCAACGCCACATCTTCCTAAATTATCTAATTCACTATATTGTTCAAAAGCAGTAGTGGTATAATCACTCTCGTTAAAGAAGGGAATATTGTTGTTAATTTCAATATAAGGATTTCCTGAGTAATCAGGTATATTTTCTAAATCTGCTGAAATTATATTTGAACTTGAGACATCATTAGTATAATCTATATTACTACTAATATATCCAATAATGCCTATAATAATGAAGAAGACTAAAATTAATATTTGTTTTAAATTACTATTGTTCTTTTTATTATTCATTTATTTTACCTCAATATTTATATTATATGAAGTATAGCACAATAATTAAAAATATAGAAGTGTAATTATATTTATTTTTCATCTTTAATATTATTATTTTCTTTAAATAACATATCATAACCATATGGAGAATATAATTCATATCTTCCGTTTTTATATTGAAGCATTGCACCTTCTTTAGCTATATTTAATAAATCATCAGATAAACCAGTTTCCTTAAATTCAGTTTTTGATTTATCAGTAAAATCCCATAAATAAATTTCATTATTTCTATCTTCCGTTATTAAATATAAATGACCTTCTTTTCTATTTTGTGCTAAATTTTGATTTCTACTATCTGATAGGGAATTGGTATTTTTACTTACTTCATTTACATTATTTTCTTGTGAGTTTGCATTTTTGAGAAAGTTGCCTAATTCTTCTATAAAATTGTTAATAACATCATTAGATTCTATATGTTTTTTCAAATTTTCGAATAAATTTAAGTCCAAAAATATACCTCCGTTATTTTTTGAAATACATTATAACATATAAAATTTAAGATGAGTGTCGAAATTTGTAATTAACATAATTGTTTTTGTGAAAATTTATAATAAAATAATAATATCACAAGATAGACTACTGTTATTTTTAAATATTTTTTAGGTCTAACAAATGTCTAACAAAATCTTAAAAAAATCCAAAAGTTATTAAACATTATTAAATCTAAAAATATTAAAAATAATTTTAAAATTTGCTTAAAAATAGGTGGTTTATCAAATGTTAAACATAAACAAAAATTAATAACGAACACCAAACTTCAAAGACTTTGACTCTGGCATGCGCTAGTTCGAATCTAGCCAGCCCAGCCAATAAAAATAGCAACTTTCAAGAAATTGAGAGTTGTTATTTTGATATTTTTGATAGTGAATTATCTGGAAAAGACATAATAGTTGCATGTTCAAATGCAGGAGGGATTGGACATTGTTTTAAAGATAAAAAAACAGTTAAAGAAAAGTTTATAAAATTTTTTAGAAACTATTGACTTGGAGTAGACTCTAAAATGTAAAATATAAGAAATCAAACAATAAGGAAGAGTAATACCATTTTGTACATCATCATCAGGTTTAGGACAAAGTGGAGATTTACTAGCTGAAGAAGCAAATGGTGGAAATTGGCTAGAAGGACAACGTTTCAGATCTAACCCATCAGATTCAGATATTAACACATGGACAGATAGTTTAATGTAATAATGTAGATAACGTAGATAATGTAAAAAATAGTGCTAATTGTAGTTCAAGCAATTAGCACATACATCCCCTTTTTTCAGGAATTATTCTATAATTTTAAGATTATAGGATAATTCTTCTTTTTATTTTATATTTTTTCTGTAATTATTACCCCATTCAACCATTGAATCCAAAATAGGTTTTAAACTTAAACCAGTATCGGTCAAAGAATATTCAACCCTTGGTGGAACTTCAGGATAAACTTTCCTTTTAACAAGTCCAGAAGCCTCCATTTCACGTAATTTATTAGTTAAAACTTTTTGAGTAATATTATTTAAAGATTTTTTCAATTCACCAAATCTTTTAGTTCCAGTAAGTAAATCTCTAATAATTAAAATCTTCCATTTATCTCCTATAAGCCCAACAGTTAATTCCACAGGGCAAGCAGGTAATTCCTTTTTCATACGAACCCCTCCAATTTAGTAAAATTATAGCAAAAATAAATTTAAATGTAAAGTATAAAACATTTAAATATCAACAAAAGTATAAAAAACATACTTTGTATAATAAAGAATATAAGTTCGAAATAAAAACTTAAAAAATTTTTTCCTCATGAACATAAGCAAAATGAATAAAAGTGTCTTATAGGAAACTAGATTACAAAAAAGTGCCTACTTTACAAAGTGAAAAACTCCTTGTAAAATAATTATGTCCATTTTAGGACATTTTTATAAATTAGGGAGGCATATTTTGGAAAAATTAGATTTTTTAATAAAATATTTATTAGAAGAAAATAAAGAAGTAAAAGCAGAAAAAATTCCAGAAGATATTATATCTAAAAAAAGATTATATAGGTCTTTATGCAATATAAGAGATGTAAAGCCAATATCTGAAAAATATTTAAAAGCTGAAAATGAATATTTACAGAGTGAATTGAAAAATAAGAAAATAACAGATGTAAAAGATATAGAAGTTTTAGGAAAATACTTTCCAGAAAATAAAATTTCTTTATGGCAAGGAGATATTACAACATTAAAAATAGAAGCAATTGTAAATGCAGCCAATTCTGGAGGAGTTCGGCTGCTTCATTCCATGTCATAATTGTATTGATAACAATATCCACTCTGCAAGTGGGATTAGTTTAAGAATTGAATGTGGCAACGAAATGGAAAAAATAGGAGTATTAGAAACAGGAAAAGCATTTATAACCAAAGGATATAATTTGCCATCTCAATATATAATTCATACAGTTGGACCAATTATATACGATTTTGTTACTGAAGATAAAGAAAAAGATTTATCTAATTGCTATATTAATTCATTAGAACTAGCTAAAAAGCACAATATTAGAACAATTGCTTTTCCTTGTATTTCAACAGGAGAATTTCATTTCCCAAAACAATTAGCAAGTGAAATTGCAATAAAAAGTGTTAAGGAATTCTTGAATAAAAATAAGGATTGCTTTGATAAAATTGTATTTAATGTGTTTACAAATGAAGATTATGAGTTTTATACGCAAAATCTAGAGGAGTGAAAACAAAATGGAAAATTATTGTCAAAGAATATCAGAAGTAAAAGAATTAATAAAAAATGCTGATTATATATTAATTGGAGCAGGAGCCGGACTTTCGACAGCAGCAGGGTTAGAATATACAGGAGAAAGTTTTGAAAAAAATTATAAAGAATTTATAGAAAAATATGGCTTTCAAGATTTGTATTCAGCATCTTTTTACAATTTTAATACACAAGAAGAAAAGTGGGCCTTTTTTGCTAAAATGATACAATTAAATAGATTTAATAAAAATCCTCTAAAACTCTACCAAGATATATTTTCTTTACTTAAGGAAAAAGAATATTTTGTAATTACAACAAATGTAGATGGACAATTTGAAAAAGCAGGATTTGAAAAAGAAAAAGTGTTTGAAATACAAGGAGATTATGCATATCTTCAATGTGAAAATGCATGTCATGACAAATTATATTACAATTACGACTTAGTAAATGAATGGCTAAAAAACACAAAGAACTGCAAAATACCAAGTAATCTTGTTCCAAAATGTCCAGTATGTCATGGAAATATGGAGATGAATTTAAGAAAAGATGCAAATTTTGTTCAAGATGAAAATTGGTATAATAAAGCAAAAGCATACGAACAATTTTTAGATAAATCCGAAGATAAAAATCTATTATTACTAGAAATCGGAGTTGGATTTAATACTCCACGGAATTATCAGATTTCCATTTGAACAAATGGTGTATAATAATATAAATACAAATTTAGTTAGGATTAATAAAGATTATGCTTTTGCAAGTAAAGAAATAGAAAACAAAACAATTCTATTTGACGAAGATACAAATAAAATAATAAACGATTTAGGAGTAGAACAATGATAATAAATACAGGCTGTAGAACAGATATACCAGCATTTTATCCAAAATGGCTAATAAATAGAATAAAAGAAGGATATGTAATGGTAAGAAATCCATACAATCCAAGCCAAGTAACAAAATACAGTTTAAATCCAGATGTAGTAGATTGTTTAGCATTTTGTACAAAAAATCCAGAGCCAATTTTAAAATATTTAAATGAACTAGATATATATAAACAATTTTGGTTTGTTACAATTACACCATATGGAAAAGACATAGAACCAAACGTACCAAATAAAGAAAAAGTAATAGAAAGTTTTAAAAAACTATCAAAACATGTAGGAATAAACTCTATTGGTTGGAGATATGATCCTATTTTTCTAAATGATGAATTTACAGTAAATAAACATATAGAGATGTTTAGAAAATTTGCAAAAGAGCTAAAAGGATATACTAAAGACTGTACCATTAGTTTCCTTGATTTATATGAAAAAGTAAAAAGAAATGCACCTAATATAAAACCACCTACAAAAGAAGAACAAAAAGAGATAGCAAATAATAAAAATTAGGGAGTTGTACAAAAGATAGTTATGAAATATGCAAAGAACTTTCTGAAAATGGAATAAAAAGCATTTTGATGACAACAAAAATGAATGAACAAATTGAAGCAGGAGACATTCCAAGAGAATATAATTGGAATGAAATATATGAAAAAATACATAAAATATAATAAAAATCAAATAGCCAACAATAAAATGTGTTGGCTATTTTTAAAAATGACAAAAAAACATTGATAAATTGTGACAAAATATGGTAAAATATAACAAATAAAATAAGGGGGATTAAAGATGGACGAAGAAAATAAGGAGTCTAAGGAATTAAAAAAATCATTTTGGAAGGATAAGAAAAATATAACAATTATTATTTTATCATTTTTACTAATATGTTTTATAGCAGCTTATAGCGATTCAAATACATATAAATACAGCTCACAAATAGAAGAATTGACAAATCAAGTAAATGAATTGAATAGTAAAAATAATGAACAAAATGAAAAATTAGAGGAAAATCAAAAGCAAATAACAAATTTACAAGATGCTAATAAATTATTAGCAGAAGAAAAAGAAAAATTAGAAAAAGAAAAACAAGAACTAAATACAAAAATAGAAGAATTGGAAAAAACATCTTCTACAAATTCTGCATCTACACAACAAGTAAATGAAACATCAAATACAAAAACAACAGCGAATAATTCAAAACAAACTTCTACAACAGCAAGTGCAAAATCATCAACGACCAAATCATCAAGTGCAAATACATCAAATAGTAACTCACAAATGGTTTGGGTTGGAGAAACTGGAAATAAATATCACAATCAATGGTGTGGAACTTTAAAAGGTAAGGGACATCAAATAACAATGGAACAGGCTCAAGCAGAAGGAAGACAACCTTGTAAAGTATGCCATTAATATAAAAGCTCTACCACAAAAGTAGAGCTTTTTGAAGGTTTCAGCATCCTTTTCTTCTTGAATGATGTCTTTTCTTTTTAGAAGCGGTAGAAGCCTTTTTACAAGGACCATCTAAAATCCGTTTCTTTGAAGGATACAAGACTGGAAGAAGTGGATGTGTTGGATGACGACGATTTTGTCTGTTCATATAGTGAACCTCCTCATAATTTAATTTATCCAAATATAACATAGTTTGAATATAAAAACAATAAAATTCAAGAAAAAAGATTTATTAATTTTCAAAATTGAAAACTTTAATTTAATTCGCAAAAATTTCCAAAAAAGACTGTAAAAAAACAAAAAAATATGATATAAAAAATACAAATAAAGAATAAAAATATCTAAGAAGAATAGGAAGTGATTCCATGTCATATATAGAATTCAAAAATGTGTGCAAACAATACACAATGGGAGAAATAACAATAAATGCACTAAACAACACAAACTTTGAAATAGAAAAAGGAGAGTTAGTAGTAATAGTTGGACCATCAGGGGCAGGAAAAACAACAGCCCTAAATATTTTAGGGGGAATGGATTCAGCAACATCAGGCAAAGTAGTAGTTGATGGAAAAGATGTAACAAGACTAAAAAATAAACAACTAATTCAATATAGAAGAGAAGACATAGGATTTGTATTTCAATTTTATAATCTAGTACAAAACTTAACAGCAAAAGAAAATGTTGAATTAGCAACACAAATTTGTAAAGATTCACTAGATGTAGAAGAAGTATTAGAAAAAGTAGGATTAAAAGACAGAATGAAAAATTTCCCTTCACAACTATCAGGAGGAGAACAACAAAGAGTCGCAATTGCAAGAGCAATAGCAAAAAATCCTAAATTACTATTATGTGATGAACCAACAGGAGCGTTAGACTATAAAACAGGAAAACAAATATTAAAATTACTACAAGATACAAGCAAAAAAGAAAATATGACAGTAATAATAATAACACATAATAGTGCGATAGCACCAATGGCACATAAAGTAATACATTTTAAAAACGGAACAGTACAAAAAGTAGAATACAATGAAAATCCATTACCAATAGAAGAGATTGAATGGTAGTGGTGGTGTCGCATAAGAAACGTCCCCAAAAGGACAAAAGACAAAAAGGAGGTGGCGAAAGTGAAAAAAGCCTTAATTAAAGACAGTGTAAAAGAAATAAAAAATACCTATAAAAGATTTTTATCTCTTTTATTAATGGCATTTTTAGGAGTGGGCTTTTTTGCTGGAATAAGGGCTACTTCTCCAGATATGGTCAACACAATTGACACATATTATAAACAACAAAAGATGTATGATATACAAGTAATATCAACACTTGGATTAACAGAAGATGACATTAATAGTATAAAACAAATTGATGGAGTTGATATTGTAGAAGGAACATACGAAACAGATGGAATAGTTGAATTAGAAAACAAAGAGATTATAACAAAAGTTTTATGTGTAGATGAATTAAATCAGCCATTATTAATTGAAGGAGAGTTGCCACAAAACAGTAATGAATGTGTAGTTGAAGAAAATTTCTTAACACAAAATAACAAGGCAATTGGAGATACAATAACAGTTGAAATAGAAAATACACAAAATGATGAAGGCGAAGATATTGAATATCTATATAATAAAGAATTAAAAATAGTTGGAACTGTGAAAAGTCCACTATATATTTCAAATGAAAGAGGAAGCAGTAGTTTAGGAGATGGAAAAATAGATTATTATATCTATATCTCAAAAGACAATATTCAAGCAAAAGATACATACACAAATATATATGTAACGTTAAAGAATGCAACAAAATATGAAACAGCAAGTTCAAAATATGAAGATTGTGTAGAAGAAGTAAAAAATAAAATTAAAGAAATAAAAGAAGAAAGAGAAACAGCAAGACATGATGAATTAGTGCAAAAAGCAACAGATAAATTAAATGATGCAGAAACAGAATTTAATGAAAAGAAACAAGAAGCAGATGAACAAATAGCAGAAGCACAAAAAAAGATAGATGACGGAAAAACAGAAATTGAGAGTTCAGAAGCTGAAATAAAAGAAAATGAAGAAAAAGCAAATTCAGAATTTGCGAATGCAGAAAAACAGATTGCTTTTGCAAAACAAGAAATTCAAACAAATGAGAAAACATTACAAACAAAAGAGCAAGAAGCAAACAGTAAAATTTCAGAATTAGAAACACAAAAACAAAGTTTAACAGAGCAAAGAGACACTCTAAATAGCCAATTATCGACATTACAAAACACATATAATTCAATTGTATCACAGCTTCAAAATGAGGCACTAGATGATAAAACAAAAGAACAATTAGGCCAACAAAAACAACAATTAGAAAGTCAAATACAAACACTAAACACTACAATTACATCATTAAATTCAGGAATAACACAAATTGAACAAGGAATTAATCAAGCAAACACAGAAATTACACAAGCAAAAAATAAATTACAAACTGCAAAAAATCAATTATCATCACAAGAAAGAAAATTAAATCAGCAAAAAAGTAGTACATATGCACAATTAGAAGATACAAAAGAGCAAGTAGAACAAGCAAAAATAGAATTACAACAAGGAGAACAAGAGTTAGAAACGCAAAAACAAGATGTAGAAAAGCAGTTACAAGACGCAGAAAAAGAATTGATTGATGCAAGACAAGAAATATCAGAAATAGAAAATCCTGAATGGTACATACTAGATAGATATGCAAATTCTGGATATTCAAGTTTTGCACAAGATAAAGAAAGTGTATACAATATAGGTCAAGTATTCCCAATAGTATTTTTCCTTGTAGCAGTATTAATTTCACTCACATCAATGACAAGAATGGTTGAAGAGCAAAGAACACAAATTGGAACTTTAAAAGCATTAGGATATAACAAAATACAAATTGCAGGAAAATACATGCTATATTCAAGTCTTGCATGTATAATTGGTGGACTATTAGGAATGGCAGTAGGATTTATATTAATCCCATCACTTATATGGCACATGTATGAAGTTGTATATCAAGTACCAGAATTCTTAATTAGCTTTAATTGGGAATATGGAGGAGCAGGACTAATATTAATTAGTGTATGTATAATAGGAGCAACAGTTTATTCATGTATAAAAGAATTAAGGCAACAACCAGCAACACTAATGAGACCAAAAGCTCCAAAAATCGGGAAAAGAGTATTCTTAGAAAGAATAAACTTTATATGGAAAAGATTAAGTTTCAGCCAAAAAGTAACAATCAGAAACATATTTAGATATAAAAAGAGATTTATGATGACAATAATAGGAATATTTGGATGTACATCATTAATCTTAGCAGGATTTGGATTAAAAGACTCAATAGGAAGTTTAATGCCAAATCAATATGGGAAAATATTTAAATATGACATGCAAATCAATCTAAAAGACGGATTAGATGAAACACAGAAAAGTGAATATATAGCTGGACTAAATCAAAAAGAACAAATAGAAGAAACTTTAGAAACAGAAATGTTAACAAGAACAGCTATCAACGGTGAAAATGAGGAAGACGTACAAATAATAGTACCAAAAGATCAAGACGAATTAGAAAAAATGATTAGTTTAATAGATATTAATTCGAAAGAAAAGATTGAATTGCAAAAAGGTCAAATAGTTATCACAGATAAATTAGCAGAACTTCTTGATGTAAAACAGGGAGATAAAATAACATTAAAAAGTGATGATGAAGAAAATGAAATAGTAATTTCAAATGTTGCAGAAAACTATGTGTATCATTATGCATATATGACAAGAGAAACTTATGAAGAATTATTTGGAAAGCAATATGAAACAAATGCAATACTAACAAAGAATATAGATATGAACGAAGAACAAGAAAATAGTTTATCAACAGAAATTATGAATCAAAATGAGGTTTCATCAATAACTAGAAATTCTGACGTTGAAGGGGTAATGAATACAACAATGAATTCATTAAATTATGTTGTGCTAGTACTAATAGTTTCAGCAGGATTACTTGCATTTGCAGTTTTGTATAATTTATCAAATGTAAATATAAGCGAAAGAATTAGAGAGCTTGCAACAATAAAAGTTTTAGGATTTTACGATAAAGAAGTATATACCTATGTAACTAGAGAAACTATTTTGCTAACATTAATCGGAATAGCTTTAGGCTTAGTTGGAGGATATTTCCTAAATTACTTTATTATTGGAACTTGTGAAATTGATATGCTTAGATTTAGCAAAGTTATTCATCCAATAAGTTATTTGTATGCTATATTGATAACAGTAGTTTTTACAGTAATAGTAAACATTTTTACATATTTTGCATTGAAAAAAATAGATATGATAGAAAGTTTGAAAAGCATAGAATAGGGATTAGGGGACGGTCCTAAAAATCCCTGATTTTAGGGATTTAGGGACGGACCTTTAAAAAATTATTTACAATATTATAATCATAATTTATTTGTTTCTCGGTTAACACTACATTATATACAAATTCTAAAATCATAAAATAGGCCCCTCTCAAAGCGAGTTTGAGATTCTCCCATTTTATGATTTAAGAATTTCTAATATAATTTCGTTCACATTCGAAACTGCATAAATTATGATATAATATTATTTAGATAAATTTTAACATAAGGAGGTCCGTCCCCATAGTCCTTAAATAACGGGATTTTTAGGACCGTCCCCCTAATCCCGGCAAAGAAAGGTAGAAAGATGGATATTAACGAAATAAAAAAAGCAAAAACAAATAGAATAGGAAAAAAGATAGAATATTATGAGCAAATTGATTCAACACATAAATATGCACAAAGAATTGCTGAAAAAGAAAACAATAGAGAAAATGATGGGAAAGTAATAATAGCAGAAGTACAAACAGATGGAATAGGAACTAAAGGAAGGCAATGGTATACAGGCAAAGGCAAAAACATTGCTATGACAATAATTTTAAATACTGATAAAAAGGCAAAAGATTTAAAAGATTTGCCAATAGAAATAGCAAAAGCAATTCAAAAATCTATATATGACTTATATGGATATACTTTAGAGATAAAACCACCAAATGATTTAATGTTGAATGGAAAGAAAATATGTGGAATTTTAACTCAAATTAATACTTTAGGAGAAGAAATTCAGTATATTTTAATTAGTTTTGGCTTCAATGTTAATGAAGATAATTTTGTAAATTATGATAGTGAAGAAATGAAATTGAAAGAGATTGCAACTTCTTTAAAACATGAATTTAAAAAAGAATTTAAAAGAGAAGAAATAATAGCTAGAATACTAGAAAATATTGAAAAAATAGAGCTTTAAACCAATTAAAGTTCTATTTTTTTACATGGAGAATAAAATGTATTACAAATACAATATTAATAATTTATGCAAAAGGTTTATAGGTAAATCCTTTACTAAAAACCTAAATATATTATACAAGGAAGGATAATATGGAAGTACATCAAGTTGCAGAAAATAACTTTTTAGCTAATATATTCAAAGGAATAGGAATAGCCTTTGCAATCACACTAATACTATTGCTCATATTTTCAGCAGTATTAACATTTTCTAATATAAGCGAAAATGTCATAAGCCCAGTTATAATAACAGCAACTGCAATAAGTATATTAATTGGAAGTTCAATAGGAAACAACAAAATTAAGAAAAATGGACTACTAAATGGAGCTTTGGTTGGAATTATTTATATGGTCATAATATACTTGATTTCAAGTCTTTTAAACTGGAGATTTAGTTTAAACTTGCAAAGCATAATAATGATAGTAGTAGGCATGATATTTGGAATGCTTGGAGGAATTATTGGAGTAAATAGGTAAGGAAACATTAGCATAATAAGAGGCATAGTTAAATAAAAGATACTAAATACCAGCATTCCAATAATCAATTAAATATTGCCTTTGGGAATTAGGAACAATATTAATACGAATTGCAGACATAGGCTTATCATAACTATACATAGTTTCTTGACCATTATATTTACAAGGAAGCCAGCCGATGCCTTTAATATAAATTTGATAAACAACTGAATATTCAGAGTAATCATCTAAAGATAAAGCAATTCCTGAAAGACCAAAAGGATATTGCTTAGCAATTTCTTCTGGTATTGGATTATAACCATTAGGAGAGGAATAATTCACACCTGTTCCTCCAAATTCAGTAAATATTTTACCTGAAAGATAAGCCAAATTTTCCTTATTCACAGTTCTCCAAGAACTTAAAGGGTTATATCCATAATTATATCTAAGTTCAGTAAATTTACAATTACCAGAAGACCCCTCACCATAATAAGTATAAAGAAAAGCTCTACCTTTTAAAGAAGATGGATTAAGGCTACCAGATGTTCTAATAAATAATGCTTCTGTTTTGCAAATACTATCAGAATTGATAACTTGCTCACCTGCGATACTACCCGAAGTAACCAAATATGTATTATTAGTTCCAGCATCATATGCACCATATTCCAAAATTATATTACTTGCTTTTTTTATTGAAACCAATGGTGAGGCAGGATTTTGAGCAAAATCTTTTATAGGTAGTTTATATTCAATAGGATTAGAAAAAGTGCGTGATAAAATCATATTATCAGAAGAAATATCCCAACCATTAACAGGCTGAATACCTTCATTTATTTTGATAGTTCCTCTAGAATAATTATCAGATATTAATTCTTCAGAAAAAATAGTAACTGGAGCGGTATTATCAATTAAAATATTAGAAGAAAATGTTTTTTCCGAACTATTTTGCAAAGATGTATCAATAGCTGAACCTTCTAAAAACGTAATACTTAACTTCCCATCACCAGGAACACTTGTAAAAACAATATCATAAATATGTTCACTTTCAGAAATACAAGTAATCCTTTTAAAATTAACAGAAACTAATTTATTATTAACTTTGATTTTAATATGATTAGAATCTAAATTAATTTTTGAAAGATGGTCTTCTATTATTTGAATTCTAGTTGTAATTATATGAGTTTTATTAGCATATTTGGGATATTGAGTGTTAGTATTACTAAAACTAAGTAATTTAATTTCTGGCGGTGTGTTGTCAAGTTCTAATCTTGCGACTAAAAATGAATTTTCAAATTGATATTTGGCTAATGAAGAAAAAGAAAAGAATGGCAATATTAGGGCAATGAAAAAACTAAGAATTATAAATAGCTTTGTTTTCAATAAGCATACCTCCTTAAATTAATATAATTTGTGGAAGAGATATATATATTATAATGTAAAATTCTGGAAAAGTCAACCGCTATTTTCTGTCGAATTTTGCGATGAAAAGTTAGAAAAAATTGTAAAAAATAGTTGACATTTCCAAAATATGGAATTATAATTAGTTTAACATTTTCATTTTTCTATAATTTTTTTCAAAATTTTTAATCGAAAAACATTTCAAGAAAAATCAAAATAAAAATATAAAAAGGAGGAATGCTTATTGAAAAAGAAAGCAGTAATAATTATCGCTATTTTAGTAGCAATTATTTTATCATTTGTAGGAGGACAAACCTATTCAAAATATGTAACAGAAGTTAGAGGAGATGGAACAGCACAAATTGCAACATGGGATTTTAAAGTAAATGGACAAAAAGAAGAAGTACAAACAATATCTCTAGGTTCTACATATGATAGCTCTACATTAGTAAATGGAAAAATAGCACCAGGAACAGAAGGAAATTTTCAAATTAAAGTTGATGCAACAGGTTCAGATGTAGGGATTGATTACAAAATTAAATTTACTGACGAAACAACTAAACCAGCTAATTTAAAATTTTATTATCAGGAGGTAGAATATAATTCTATTTTAGAATTAGGAGAGGCTTTATCTGGAACTATCAATGCAGATGATGAAAACAAATCAAAAACATTTGATATTAAATGGAAATGGAATTATGAAACAGGAAGTAATCCAACAGAAGTAGCTTCTAATGATAAAATAGATACACAAAATGCACAAGAAATTACAAACTATGAATTTGATGTCATCGTTTCAGGAACACAAGTTGTACCACAAGCATAGAATTTTGTGGAATTTGTTGTTAATTTGTAGTATTTTATTAGTTCTCATGATTATTTATATCCAATTTTTTTCAAGAGAAATGAATATAAAACCTTTTGGAATAGAGGTTCTAAGAGTTATGTCTGATAGTATGAACCCAGTATTTAAGAAAAATGATATCATCATTATCCAAGAACAAAATGAATATAAAGTCGGAGATATAGTGGCATATATTGCTGATGATGGCAATATAGTAACACACAGAATTATAGAAAAAAATGAAGATGGGTTTTACACCAAAGGTGACAACAATAATACTAAAGATGAAACTTTAATCCATTCAAATAGCATTATTGGTAAATTCAAAACAATTCTTTATTCATCCAAAACAAGAGAAAATACTAGCCAATAGCTTAATTCAAAATGCAAAGATATCTTGCAATAGTAAAGCTAGAAAGGGGAGATGATTTATTAAAAAAACTGAAAAATCAAATGTAGAAAATAAAATTATAAAATTAAACATTAAAAAAGGAAAAATTAAAAAAAGAGAAGTAGTTTTATTATTAATAGTATTAATGGTAATTTCACTTTTTATATCTGGATATAGTATGGGAAAAAGTATGAGTACAACACAAATAAATTCAACTACAGAAATTGCAAAACCAATTTTAGAAGTTGAAAACAATCCAGAAATAACAATAACATCAACAAATAAAGAAAGTACATATGATTTTAAAGTGAAAAATTACAATGCAAATGAAGAAATTACACAGGTTGATTTATTATATACAATAGAAATATTAACAAAAACAGATGAAAGTATTACTTTCAAATTATATAAAAATGATGAAGAAATACCTTTAGAAGAAAACAAAAGTGAAGAATTTTTATTATCAAAAGACGAAAAGCAAGAAGATAATTACAAACTAAAAATCCTATATGATAAAGGAAAAGCACAAGGAAGAGATATTTTTCAAGATGTGCAAATAAAGGTCCATACAGAACAAAGAAAAGTTTAGGTCAAAAATTAAACAATATTAAAGGAACAAAACAGAAAGGAAAACAACTAAATGGAAGCAAAAAATAAAAACAAAAAGAAAAAAATAATAATTATATTGATAATTCTTCTTATAATATTAATCTGGTTTTTATCAAAAAGCAATTTAAACTTTTTCAAAGATGATATAATATTTTTTAAAAATTTTTATTCTTCACAAGGCATAGGTGAAAACAATAAAGAAAATGAAGAAAATCAGAATAGTCAAATTTATAATTCAAATTCAGATAATGTGTTTAGAATATCTACTAAAAAATCTGAAACAAGAGAAACCTCTTTATTTTCAAACATATCAAATGAAACAAATTGGAATCGAATAATATATCCAGGAACAAAAGGAGAATTTTCAATAAAGCTATATGGACAAGAAAATTTAAATTATCAGATTATATTCCAAAGCAAAAATCAAAAGCCTAAAAATTTAGTGTTTAATGAAAAAGGAAGAGATAATTATTATGAAACACTAGAAGATTTAGGTGAGACTTTAAATGGAAATATAAAGAAAGGAGAAGTAAAGGAAATTTCCATTGAATGGCAATGGAAGTATGAAACAAATGAAAGTGGAGATATGCAAGATACAAAAGATGGAAATGAATTAAAAGAATATAACTTTTTAATTATTGCAAGAGGAGAAGAAAAGATATAGAAAAAACGAAAATGAAATTTACATTTGAGAGAACTTATTATAAAAAATGTTTTTATGAAAGTTCTCTCACTTTTTAGTGTAATTTTCAAAAAACAGTTGATATTTTTCCAGATTTAATATAAAATCTAAAAAGACAAAAGGAGGACAAAAGATGATAACATTACAAGACGTTATAAAAAACGAAGAGGTAGAAGCCTTAATAAAAGGCGCACAAAAACAATTAGACAGCTTAGGATACACAGAACATAGTCATAGACATATAGCAATAGTATCAGAAAGAGCAGGAGAAATTTTAGAAAAACTGCGGATATCCAGAAAGAACGGTAGAACTTGCAAAAATTGCAGGATATATGCATGATATAGGAAACTGTGTAAATAGAACAGACCATGCACATAGTGGAGCAATATTAGCATACAACATTTTAAAAGACATGGGTATGCCAGTAGAAGAAAGAACAGAAATAATGATGGCAATAGGAAACCATGACGAAAACACAGGAACAGCAATTAGTGACATATCAGCAGCATTAATACTAGCGGATAAATCAGATGTTCATAGAAATAGAGTTACAAACACTAATTTATCAACATTTGATATACATGACAGAGTAAATTATGCAGTTACAAATGCTGAACTAGAACTAAATGCAGAAGAAAGAAAAGTAATATTAAATTTAACAATAGATACAAAACTATGTCCAGTATTAGACTATTTTGAAATATTTATGGATAGAACAATGATGAGTAAATATGCAGCAAAATATTTAAAAATATGGTTTGAATTAGTTATTAATGGGACAAAATTATTATAATTTCCAGTTGAAAAATAATTACAATTTTGACAAGGTGTTTGAGAAAGGAATGGGAAAGATGAAAAAAATTAAAATACTAACAATAATACTATTAATAATATTAATCACAATGGTTGCATTTTGGGGAATATACACACAAGTGCAAAATAGAATGGAAAATCAAGTAAAAGACTATTCTTATGCAATGGATTTAGCAGGAAGCAGAGTAGTTAGATTAATTGTAAGTGACGAAAACGAAACTACAGTCAAAGACTCTGAAGGAAATGTTGTAGAAGATAGTGAAAATTTAACAGATGATGAAATAGCAGAAAAAGGTTACACTAAAGAAGAAACACCATATAATAGTGATGAAGTAAAAACAGTTGATAATTATAAAAAATCAAAAGAAATAATAGAAAAAAGATTCAATGAACTTGGGATATCAAACTATATCACAAAATTAGATGAAGAAACAGGCGATATAATAGTAGAAGTTACTGAAAATGAAAATACAGATAGCATTGTAAGTAATTTAGCAACAACAGGCAAATTTGAGATAGTAGATAGCCAAACACAAGAAGTTCTAATGGATAATAATGATATAAAACTTGCTAATGTAATGTATGGAGCAGATTCAAGTTCTGCAACAAGTTCAGGAACAATGGTATATCTAAACATTGAATTTACAAAAGAAGGAAAAAGTAAATTAGAAGAAATCAGTACAAATTATACAAAAACAACTGAAGATACAAATACAACATCAGAAGATGCTAATACAACTGATGAAAATGCAACAACAGACGAAACATCAGATGATACTAGCTCAGATGATACAACAGAAAAAACAATAACAATGAAAATTGATGGTGAAGAGATAATGACAACAAGTTTTGATGAACCAATCAAAACAGGAAGATTACAACTTTCAATAGGAAGTGCCACAACAGATACAGACACATTAAATGGATATATAAATCAAGCATCAAACATGGCTGTAGTATTAGATACAGGAAATATGCCAGTTAGATATAAAGTAGACACAAATGAATTTATCGAATCAGACATAACACAAAATGAATTACAAATAGCAAGCTATGTAATGCTTGGAATTGTAGGACTAGCACTAATAGTATTAATAATTAGATATAAACTATTGGGATTGCTAGGAGCATTTAGTTATGTTGGACTAATGTCAATATTGTTATTAGTAATTAGATATGCAAATGTTGTTTTATCAATGGAAGGAATATTCGGAATTGCAATAGTACTAATATTAAACTACATTTTTGTAAATAAATTCTTAAACAAATTAAAAGACAATAGAAAAGACCTATCAAAAGAAGAAGTAATAAAAGCAAACAAAGAAACATACAAAGAGTTCTTCATAAGAATAATACCAGTAATAATAATGGTAATTGCATTTTCTTTTGTACAATGGACACCTATTAGTAGTTTTGGAATGGTAATGATTTGGGGAATTGCTTTAATAGCAGTATATAATGTAATATTTACAAATAACTTATTAAAATTAAAAGCAAAAAAAGATTAAGAATCAAACAAAACTAAATAGAGCTAAAAGTAAAACAATTGTCAAAGGAAGGAATGATATTTAAATGAAAAATACAAGTAAAAAAGCAAAGATTTTAAGTATAATATTAGCAATAATTATAATTGCTGGAATTATAGTAATCGCAACAAAAGGATTCAACTTTGATTTAAAATATGAAAAATCACAAAAAGTTGAACTATATATAGAACAAGATTTTAATATAAGTGATATAAAAGCAATAACAGATGAAGTAATGCCAGGAAAACAAGTAATAATACAAAAAGTAGAAGTATTTGAAGACAGTGTAAGCATAACAGCAAAAGAAATTACAGATGAAGAAAAATCAAACTTGATAACAAAAATAAACGAAAAATATGGAACAGAATTATCAGCAGATAGTACAGAAATAGAAAATATACCACACACAAGAGCAAGAGATATTGTTAAACCATATGCATGGCCATTTGCAATTGCAACAATAATTATCTTAGCATATATGGCAATACGTTATCACAAATTGGGAAGTATAAAAATAATCGCAAAAACAATTGGAATAAATATAGTAGCACAAGCAACATTAATTAGTATAATCGCAATTACTAGAATTCCATTTGGTAGATTAACTATTCCGATGGTTCTTGCAATATATCTACTAACGATGGTTGGTTTAACTGCAAGATTTGAAAAAAGATTGGAAGAAAATAAAGAAGAAAAGAAAAAAGATAAATGATGATTTAGGGACGGAGCAAAAATTATAGAAAATTATAAAAACTAAAAAAATCCAGTTCGTTGAGAGCTGAATTTTTTTGTTTTTATTCATATTTTTATTCTTATTCTTGTTCTTGTTGATATTCTGCTAGTTGTTCTTCTAAAAAAATTGACAATTGTTTTTGTGATTCATACATAGAAAAATTATCACGAGCAACATTTTTCATATTGAAAAATAGGATTATCATGGTTATTAATGCGATTGTAAGCAAAACAACAAGAGCTAATAGTATTTTACTTAATTTGTTCATCAGTATATTCCCCCTTTTTCTAAAATTATATATTACATAAAAAACAAAGTCAATATATCAAATGTTTAAAAAAATTACCAAAAACTATACAAAAAACAAAAAACTAATGATATAATATGAATCAAATTGAATAAAGGAATAATTTGGAGGAAAAATATATGGGAAATATAGTATTACTAGATGAACTAACAATAAACAAAATAGCAGCAGGAGAAGTAATAGAAAGACCAGCATCTGTAATAAAAGAAATGGTAGAAAACTCAATAGATGCAGGAGCAACAAACATAACAGTAGAAATAAAAAATGGAGGAATATCATATATAAAAGTAACAGACAATGGAAAAGGAATAGCACAAGACGACTTAGAAATAGCATTTGAAAGACATGCAACAAGTAAAATCAGAAGTGCAGATGATTTAGACACAGTAACATCAATGGGGTTTAGAGGTGAGGCATTAGCAAGTATAGCAGCAATAGCAAATGTAGAAATGGTATCAAAAACAAAAGATCAAGATGTAGGATATAAAATAGTAGTACAAGCAGGAGATGTGCTAGAAAAAGAAGAAACAGCTTGCCAAGTAGGAACATCAATTACAGTAAGAAATCTATTCTTCAACACGCCAGTAAGATACAAATTTTTAAAAAAAGATTACACAGAAGCAGGATATATTGAAGATGCAATAACAAGAATTGCTTTAGTAAATCCAAATATAGCAATAAAATTAATAAACACAGGAAAAACGGTAATACAAACAAATGGCAATGGTGACATGAAAAGTGTAATATACAGTATATATGGAAAAGATGTTGCAAATGCAATATTAGATGTAGATTACAAATATGAGGATATACATGTAACAGGAGTGATAGGAAAACCAGAAATAGCAAGGTCAAACCGTTCTAATCAGTTATTTTTTGTGAATAAAAGATATATAAAAGACAAAACATTGACAGCAGCAACAGAACAAAGCTATAAAGGGTTAATACCAATAGGAAAATTCGGCTTTGTAGTATTAAATATAGAAATGAATCCTGCAAAAGTTGATGTCAATGTACATCCAGCAAAACTAGAGGTTAGATTTGAAGAAGAAAGTAAAGTATTCCAAGCAATTTATCATTCAATAAAAGATACACTACTAAAAAGTGAATTAGTTGCAGATACTTCAAAACCAGAAGAAGTAAGTACAGCGATAAATAAAAGGGCATTAAGTTTTGATGAAAGATTGAAGAATCTAAGAGAATCTAAAAAAGAAAATCATCAACAAGGAGGACTATTTTCTTTCAGAAAGCAAAACGAAAAACAAATTGAGGAATATACAGATGAAGAAAGCAAAATAAAAACTAATATAATTGAGGATGTATTTAGAAGCAAAAATGAAAATATGGAAGAAACAAAAACTTCAATAGAAAAATCTAAAGAAAAAACAGATTCACAAAATACAAATAGCAAAATTGATTACACAAAGCCATTAGATACATCTGATGTAT
The DNA here is from genome assembly GCA_944388775.1 of uncultured Clostridia bacterium. Lineage (GTDB taxonomy): Bacteria > Bacillota > Clostridia > TANB77 > CAG-508 > CAG-269. The sequence continues at coordinate 23,495 of CALXKC010000010.1, forward strand.
TAACACAATTAAAGAAAATGAAAGAAAAAATTGAACAAGAATTGCAGGAAAAAAATATTGTGCCAGCAACTTTAATGGATAACACTGAAGAATATAAATTAAGTAAAGAAAATGTAAATAGAAGTTTGGATGATGTCGCAGATGCTCATAAAGCAATTGAAGAAATACAAGATGAAGAAGTTCAAAAAGAATTCACTGAAATAAAACAAAAAATGCAAGAGCTAAATGATAATCCACAAGTAGTATCAGATGACTTTAATGAAATGTATGCAAAAATGTTTGGAAGAAGACCAATAACAGAAGAAACAGCAGAAGAAAAAGAAAAAGCAAAACAAGAATCAAAAATGAGTGCGGTAGACATAGTAAAAGACAACATATCTGTATTTGAACAAACAGAAGAATTCAAAAAGCCAACATATAAATTTATCGGAATAGTATTCAAAACATATATAATACTTGAAATAGGAAATGAAATGTACATTTTAGACCAACACGCAGCACATGAAAGAATAATGTATGAAAAAGTAAAGAAAAATTACTATAGTGAAACTAACAAAGATTCACAAATGTTATTATTGCCAGACATAATAACATTAACACATAAAGAAATGGATATAGCAAAAGACAATATAAAAATGTTTGAACAAGCAGGGTTTAGTTTAGAAGAATTTGGAGAAAATACAATTAAGCTAACAGGAGTGCCAACTGTATGTATTGACTTAGATACAAAAGAGCTATTCTTAGAAACATTAGATGAAATTAATACAGTTGCAAGAACTGCCAAACAAGAAAAAGAGGAAAAATTTATTGCAACAGTAGCATGTAAAGCAGCAGTAAAAGCAAATATGGCATTAACAAGAGAAGAAGTGGAAAGCCTAATGGACAAGTTGCTTCAATTACCAAATCCATTTACATGCCCACATGGAAGGCCAACAGTAATTAAAATGACTAAGTATGATATTGAGAGGAAGTTTGCTAGAAAATAGTTGGTTGAAAAATAATTACAATTTTGGCGTCGTCAAACTTCATTTGAAATTTAATCAACGTACAGATAGTACGCCTCATAAATTTCAAACTTGTTTTCCTAGCCAAAATTTAATTCTTTTCCAACCAAGAGAGAACCTAAAGAAGGGAATGAGAAAAACATGGCATTTATAATTGTAATTGCATTAATTATATACTTTATAAACATAGCTTGGACTTGGAAAAGTCTTGGAGAAATTGAAAAAATCCAAAAAGTGATATTTATCATAGTAGGACTATTAATTTTATTCATAATAACACTAATAACATTTAATATATCTACAAAAAATGTAGCGTATCAACATCAAGGACAAACACAGCTAATTAGAAATGTATTAGTAGCAATATTCACAGGAATTAATGGAGTTATAATTATGCCACAATTTGCAAAAATACTAGAAAAAGCAAAAAACGGAGACATAGAAAAAAATCAAATACGAAATAGAATTATTCTATGGATTATAGTATTGATAATTTGTATAATTTTTGAATGTGGATATATGGAAAGCACACAACAAGGAATAGTAAATATACAACATTCTTTACAGAATTCAAATCAGAATTTATAATGATAAAAAGTAAAATAAAAAGTTAGATATATAATTGAGTAGTCGGAAGGAGGAATAAAGATGTGTCCCCAAAAGGACAAAAATGTCCAAACGGAAACGTCCCCAAAAGGACAAAAAGAACAAGTTATAGTAATTTGTGGACCTACAGCATCAGGAAAAACAGGACTTTCAATTGAACTTGCAAAAAAAATAAATGGAGAAATAGTATCAGCAGATTCAATGCAAATATATAAAGGCATGAATATAGGAACTGCAAAACCAACACCTGAAGAAATGCAAGGGATAAAGCATTATTTAATAGACTTTATTTCGCCTGACGAAAGATATAGTGTAGCAGATTATAAAAAAGATGCAAAAAAAGCAATAAAAGAAATTATAGATAAAGGAAAAACTCCAATAGTTGTTGGAGGCACAGGATTATATGTTGATAGTTTGATATATGAAATAGAATATCCAGAAATAGAATTTGATGAAGAATATCGTAAAGAATTAGAAAAAAAAGTTGATGAAAAAGGGTTAGAATATGTATATGAAAAAGCAAAAGAAATAGATCCACAAGCGATAGAAAAAATAAGCAAAAATGATGCAAAAAGAATTCTAAGAATCTTAGAAATATATCATGCAACAGGAAAAAACAAAACTGAGCAAGAAATTGAATCAAGAAAAAAAGAAGTAGAATATGATTATAAAGTTTATGCAATTAATTGGGATAGAGAAACTCTATACGAAAGAATAAATAAAAGAGTAGATAACATGATAGAACAAGGATTAATAGAAGAAGTTGAGAAAATATCAAAAAAATATAATAAATTTCCAACAGCAATGCAAGGATTAGGATATAAAGAAGTTGTAGAATATCTAAAAGGAAATTGTACAAAAGAAGAAATGATAGAAAAAATAAAAAAAGAAACGAGACACTACGCAAAAAGACAATTAACATGGTTTAGAAAAAATAAGCAAACTATATGGCTAGATGGGGAAAAGCTAACAGAGTATAACGTGAATTTAATTTGTAGTGATTGTAACATTTAAAAAAGTGGCGTCCCCAAACTATCCCAAAATGGTCAGTCCGAACCTGTCCCCAAACTAACCAAAGAAAGGAATGAAGAAGATATTGGAAAAGCAAAATAAAGAACAAGAGAAAACAACTAAAAAAACAATATTAAACCAGAAAAAGAAGATAATATTAAATATCATAATTGTGGCAGTTCTTATTTATGTTATATATGCAATATATCTTCTTATTAAAGAGCCGACAAACATATTTACAATAGAAGAAGGAACATTGTATCAAGAAGAGACTGATATAGGATATGTTATAAGAAAAGAAACGGTAGTAAGAGGAAATAACTATAAAAACGGAATGGAGCAAATAAAGGCAGAAGGTGAAAGAGCAGCCAAGAATGAAAATATATTTAGATATTACAGCACAAATGAAGAAAGTTTAAAACAAAAAATAGCAGAGCTAGATGAGCAAATTCAAACTGCAATGACAGAAAACACTAATATATTTTCAGCTGATATAAAATCATTAGAAGACCAAATAGATGAAAAATTAAAAGAAATTAATCAAATTACAGATGTAACAACATTAACTGAATACAAAAAAGAAATTGATAATTTGATTACAAAAAAAGCAAAAATAGCAGGAGATTTAAGCCCACAAGGTTCATATTTAAATCAATTAATAGAAGAAAGAAAACAATATGAGAGTCAATTAAATTCTGGAGCTGAATATGTTAAAGCACCTATGAGTGGAATAGTGTCATATAAAGTAGATGGACTAGAAGAAACACTAACACCAGATAATTTTGGAAGTATAAATAAAGAATTTTTAGAAAAATTAAACTTAAAAACTGGAGAAATTGTAGCAACAAGCGAAGAAGCGGGTAAAGTTATTGATAATTTTGCATGTTACATTGCAACAATATCATCATCTGAAGAAGCAAAACAAGCTGAAGTCGGAGATGATGTGAAAATTAGATTATCAAATAATGCAGAAATATCAGCAGAAATAACCAGTATATCACAAGAAAATGAAAATGAGGTTTTACTAATACTAAAAGTTAATGAACAAATAGAAGAGCTTATAAACTACAGAAAAATATCATTTGACTTAATATGGTGGGATGAAACTGGATTAAAAATACCAAATGAAGCAATCGTCGAAATAGATGGATTAAAATATGTTGTTAGAAATAGAGCTGGATATTTAAATAAAATACTTGTAAATGTTACAAAACAAGGGGAAGATTACTCTATCGTACAACCGTATACAACAGAAGAATTAAAAGAATTAGGATTATCAAATGAAGAAATAAATTCATATAGAAAGATTTCTTTATATGATGAAATTGTATTAAACCCAGATTTGAATGAAGTGGAATAAATATTACAAAAATATTACAAAAATATTAAAATTTAATTACATTCATAAAAAATATTGACATTATGGCAAAAAAAGTAGATACTTAGTATGTCAAAACAAAGGAAGTAAATTTAGGAGGTTTTTTTATGTCAGGAGCTTTAATGAATAAAGTATGGGATTTATTTGGGATGGACTCAGCTGAGCCAGAAGAATACGAGGATGAAAACATCTATGAATATGATGATGAGGATGAAGAAGTAGAAGATAAAAAACTATTTGGAAGAAAAAACAAGGACAGAGAAAAAGTAGTTTCTATGCCACAAACTCAAACAAATGCAATAAAAATGGTTATATCACAACCAACTACATTTGAACAATCAGATGAAATATGTAGTTTCTTAAAAGAGAAAAAATCTGTTATAGTAAATTTAGAATATGTTAACAAAGATGTAGCAAGAAGAATTGTTGACTTTATTAGTGGTGGAGTATATGCATTAGATGGATATATCCAAAAAGTTTCAAACTCAATATTCTTAGTTGCACCATCAAACTATGAAATAACAAATGAAATGGCAAGAGAAGAAATGAAAAGCAAACTTTCTGTATCTTGGTTAAAAAATAATGGAATAAACTAATAACACTATTTTATACCTAAGGGAAGGAATGATAAATTTGATTACACCATTAGATATCGAGAATAAAAAATTTTCTAAGCAAATGATGAATGGATACAATGTAGAAGAAGTAGATGATTTTTTAGACGAACTAACATTAGATTATACAAAGAATTATAAAGAAGTAAATGAACTAAGAGATAAAGTTGAAGAATTAAATAAAAGTTTGGAACATTATAAAACAATTGAAGAAACTCTTCAAAATACATTAGTAATGGCTCAATCAACAGCTGAAGATGTCAAAAAAGTAGCAAGACAACAAGCAGACCAAATAATAAATGAAGCAAAAGGCACAGCTCAAAAACAAGCAAGTGATTTAGATAATGAAATAGTTGCAAAAAAGAAGGAATTAGAAGACGTAAAAAAACAATTTGATATATATAAAGCAAAAATGGAATCATTATTAATTTCTCAACTAGAATTATTAAAAGATATTAACAAAGATGATGCATAAATTATTTATTACAAAAGATGAAGGCTATCCCAAAAAGATAGTCTTATTTTTGTCATACTACAAAAATATGTTACAGAACTATTAAATATATGTTACATTTCTATTAATAGTATTGACTTTACTTGAAAAAAGAATAAAATAGTATTATCAAAGAAAGGACAATTTGAAAAATAATCAGCATCTTGCATCATTAAGCTCGTTTGCCTAGCAATATACTAATTTTTTTCAAATTGAAATAAGAAATCATGAGAATTATTGCAGGAGAAAAGCGTGGCACAAAACTATATACATTAGAAGGATTAAACACAAGACCTACGCTAGATAGAGTAAAAGAATCTCTATTTAATATTATACAATCAGAAATAAGAGAAAGTCGTTTCTTAGACCTATTTGCAGGAAGTGGAGCAATAGGATTAGAAGCAGTAAGTAGAGGCACAAAAAAAGCAATACTTTGTGATAACAATAAACAAGCAATAAAAATAATAAAAAAGAATATTGAAAAAACACGGATTTCAAGACAAAGTAGAACTTTATCAAATGCAGTTTAATGAATTAATAGAAAATAAACTAAAAGACAAAGTGGATATTGTATATTTAGATCCACCATATAAAACAAATTATGCAATTGATGCAATCAAATTATTAGTCAAAAAGGAAATCTTAAAAAGGGATAGTATAATAATAATAGAAACAGACCAAAAGGAAGAAATAAAAGAACAACTAAAAAATTTAGATATTGATATTATAGATGAAAGAAAATACGGAAGGGCAAATCTAATATTTTTACAATACAAAAATTAAAATTTTATATTGTAAAAAATAGCATTGCACTGAAAAAAGAAGGTTTAAGCTAAGAAAGGGGTAAAACCATGGAAATATTTACATTATTAGAAACATTGGAGGATTTATTAGAAAGAAGCAGAAATCTGCCATTCTCTTCAAAGGGGATAGTAGATAAAGATGAAATGCTTGATTTAATAAAAGAAATTAGATTAAAACTTCCAGATGAACTAAAACAAGCTAAATGGGTTAAAGAAGAAAGACAACGTATATTAGTAGAAGCCCAAAAAGAAGCAGATGGAATTGTTAAAGAAGCAGAAAACAGAATAATTGCAATGATAGATGAACATGAAATTACAAGAAAAGCATATGACCAAAAAACAGAAATTATCGAAACAGCTAATGAAATGTCAAGAGAAATTTCTAAAGGTACTAAAGAATATGCAGATAGTCTTCTTGCAAATACTGAAAATGTATTAAATGATACTTTAAATAAACTAGGAACCAATATGACAGAAGCCTTGAATTTAATGCAAATTTCTTTGGAGGATACAATTAAAACAATTCAAAATAGTAGAAAAGAGTTGAAATAGATAGCAATCAGAAGTCGGATATCAGAAGTCAATATTGTTTATGTCATGGGCTTTTGGTTTCCGGCTTTTAATTAGAAAGGATGGTAAAAATATAGTGGCAGCAAAAAGAAAAAGAAGATATCAGAAGAGAAAAAAAGCAACTTCTAAAATGGATATGGCAGTAGTTATATTAATAGTTGTAAGTATCCTTTTAGCAGTTTTAATATATACAAAATCAGGAATGGTAGGAACAAAATTAAATGAAATATTAGGTGGAATATTTGGAATAGTACAATACATATTACCTATTGGTATTTTTGTGATTGCCATAAAAATAGCATCAAATGGGAATGAAGAATTTAAAATGAAATTAGTACAATATGGAGTGCTTTTAATAGCATTATCCATTGTATTAAGCGTGTTTCAAATTTCTGGAGGAGAACTACAAACAAATGGAGAACTTTCAAGTATAATAAAAGATGCATACTATTTAGGTTCACAAAGTAAAGGTGGAGGAGCAATAGGAGCACTTGGAGCAGTACCATTAGTAAATCTTTTGGGAGTTGTAGGAGCAATTATATTATGTTTAGGAATTGCAGTAATACTAATAGTATTCACATTTGGAATTAACTTGTCAGAAAAAATTCAAGAAATGGCTGACAAGATGGAAGAAAGACGAGAAGAAAAATTAGAATACCGTGAGCAAAGAAAAAAAGAATTAGCACAAATGGCTGAAGAAGAACAAGAAACACCAGCACAAAGAAGAAGAAGAGAAAGACAAGAAAGATTGGCACAAAAAGAATTAGAAAAACAGAAAAACAATCCAATGGAAAATCAAATAAAAATCAACTTTGGTGGACGAATTGTGGATAGTGGAGACGAAAAACAAGGATTAAAGAAATATGACCACAGTAATGATGACTTAGAACCATTAACAAAAGAAAGTAAAAAAGGATTGTTATCAAGAAAACAAGCTGAAAATAAACAAGAAGTAATGGAGCCAGATGTTTTAGAAAACAACTTATTCAAACAAGAAGATGAACAAAAAGAAGAAAAGAAAAGAGAAGTTTTACAATTAGAACATGCAATGACAGTTGAAGATGAACATTATGAATATCCACCAGTAGAGTTACTTAGCAAACCTGGAAAGAAAACACTAAAAGGTGGAGCAAAAGTTTTGACAGATACAGCAACAAAACTTCAAAAAACATTATATAGTTTTGGAGTATCTGCTAAAGTAGAAAATGTATCAGTAGGACCAGCAATAACACGTTATGAGCTTAAACCAGCAGAAGGAGTTAGAGTTAGCAAAATAGCAAACTTAGCAGATGATATAGCATTAAACTTAGCTGCAGAAACAATACGTATAGAAGCACCAATACCAGGAAAACAAGCAGTTGGAATCGAAGTACCTAATCATGAAAAAGAAGCAGTACATCTAAGAGAAGTATTAGATAGTGATAAATTCAGAAATAGTGAATCAAAATTAACAATAGCACTTGGAAAAGACGTTGCAGGAGAAATCCAGTTAGCAGATATAGCAAAAATGCCACATGTATTAATTGCAGGTTCAACAGGTTCAGGAAAAAGTGTGTGTATAAATACAATAATAACAAGTATAGTTTATCATGCAAAACCAAGTGAAGTTAAATTTGTAATGGTAGACCCAAAAGTAGTTGAATTATCAGTATATAATGGGATACCACATCTATTAATACCAGTAGTAACAGATCCAAGAAAAGCAGCAGGAGCACTTGCATGGGCAGTTCAAGAAATGGATAACAGATATAATCTATTTGCACAAAAAGGAGTAAGAGACCTAAAAGGATACAACAAAGCAATAGAAAAAGAAGAAGGAATGGGAAAACTACCACAAATAGTAATAATTATAGACGAGTTAGCAGACTTAATGATGGTAGCAAAAAATGATGTGGAAGATGCAATATGTCGTTTAGCACAAAAAGCTAGAGCTGCAGGAATGCACCTAGTAATTGCAACACAAAGACCATCAGTAGATGTAATCACAGGACTAATCAAAGCAAATATACCATCAAGAATAGCATTTGCAGTATCATCACAAGTAGACTCAAGAACAATACTAGATAGTGTAGGAGCAGAAAAACTACTAGGAAAAGGAGATATGCTATATTTCCCATCAGGAGCGCCAAAGCCATCAAGAGTACAAGGAGCATTTGTATCAGATGACGAAGTAGAAAAAATAGTAGACTTCATAAAATCAAACGGAACAGCAACATATAGTGAAGATATATTAGAAAGCATAGAGAATAATAATAAAACAGAAAAAGAATTAACACAAGAACAAGCAGAAGATGACGAAACAGACCCATTTTTAATGGATGCAATACAAACAGTAGTAGAAACCGGACAAGCATCAACATCATTTATACAAAGAAGATTTAAAGTAGGATACGCAAGAGCAGGAAGAATAATAGACCAAATGGAAGAAAGAGGAGTAATATCTGGTTACCAAGGAAGCAAACCAAGAGAAGTACTAATGACATTAGAAAAGCTAAATGAACTAAAAATGGGAAGGAGCACTACAACAGAATAGGGATTTAGGGGACGGTCCTAAAAATCCCTAAAATCAGGGAACAGGGGACGGACCTAAAAACAGGGATTTAAAGGACCGTCCCTCAATCCCAAACGAAAGGAGAAGTAAATTGCCAAAGAAGAATGATAAGTTATTAGATAAGTTTGTCAAAAAGAACTATAACAATGAATTAGAAAAAGTGCTAGAAAAAAAATATTTTGCTGAAAACACCAAAAGCCTTCTTCTAAGTATCATGTATAAAATTGAAATGGCATATAAAGACTATGAAAAGGTAAAACAAACAGTTGAGCCAAAAGAAATATTTATTCAAAAAATAATAGATATAATCCAAACTCAATGTGATGACATAAAAGTTGTTAAATTAAAATCAAAAGAAGCAGAAATGCTAGGAAATCACACTTTTTTAGTTGAAAGAGATAAAAAAAGAATTATATGCTATCCAATTGAAAGAAAATTACTATACTGTATAGCAAAAATTGACAAACATGAAACAATAATAAAAGACAAATATTATCTAATAAACGAAACATTATCAGAATTAATAAATGTAGGAAACAACATAAACACAGTAGAACCAATGAGAGACTTTAATGGTTACTCTTGGACAACTATTCCAAGAGAAATTGAAAGTATACCACATAATTTAGTATATCAAAATTTGCGAATGTTAGTGGGATATCAATTCCTAAATGAATGGATTGAGAACAAAGAGTTCATAATAGATTATATGGAAGAATTTGAAAATAAATTTGAAGAACTTTATGGAGTAGAAAACAAAAACAAATTCGTAAAAGAATTGATTGAATTATCAATCCTATTAGCTATTAGATTCAATTCTAAAATAAAAGATAAAATAAAAAAAGAAAAAAATGAAATAGACGAAAAATTAAAACAGATTGAGGATAATCAAGAATTTGTACAAACGCAAACAAGAGAAAAGAAAAGATTAGTAGATGAAATAAAACAAATAGATGAAACATTAAATAATAAAGATTTATTACAAAAAGAATATGAAAAAAGAAATGAATTTTTACCATTAGAAAAGAAAATATTTAGTAGCAGAATATTATCACAAATGATGACAAAAGAAAGAGGAGAAAAGATAGAAAAAATAGAAGAAATCAATAAACTTTTAAAACCACAAGAATTTGTAAAATATAAAAAAGAATTAGAAGATAAAGAAAAATATCTAAAATATATAGAAACAGAAAATATTGAAAAAGAAATAGAAAAATATTTGTTAAAAGTACAAAAAGAATTCATAAAATGCTATAACATAAAAGTAGAAAAAGCACAAACAAAGCAACAAATTATAACACTGTTATATGAGATTAGATATTATAACTTATTACCATATACACAAGAAAAAAATATATGCCAGGTAAAAGAAATACAAAAAGAGTTAGAAGAACTAAAGAAAAAACTATTAAAAAAAGCATATGAAATGAAGGTAACAGAGCAATTTGCAAAAAAAGATGAAATACATTATGAATTAATGAAAAATATATTTGATATAAGAGTTATTAGCTTAGAAGATTTATATATAAAAGTTATAAAAGAAAAAGAAAAATACTATATACAACTATTTGATGAAAACATTTTTGAAGAAAAAATAGAAATACAAGATAGTGAAAACTTGAGCAAAAGAGACTTAGAAATTAGACTAAACAAAAAAGTTAAAATCTTTAGATAAGTGAAAGGATGAAGTTAATGAAAATTACTTTTTTAGGAGCAACGAGAACAGTTACAGGTTCAAACTTTTTAGTTGAAGCCTGTGGGAAAAAATTTTTAGTAGATTGTGGGATGTGGCAAGGGAAAGCAGAAATAGAGGAAGAAAATGCCGAAGAATTTGCATTTAATCCACAAGAAATTGATTTTATGCTATTAACACATGCACACATTGACCACTCAGGAAGAATTCCAAAATTATATAACGAAGGATTTAGAAATAAAATATATGCACATAAAGCAACATGCGACCTATGTGCTTTAATGTTACCAGACAGTGGACATATACAAGAAATGGAAAGCCAATGGAAAAATAAGAAAAGACTAAGAAAAGGTGAAAAAGAAATACCACCAATATATACAGCAGAAGATGCAGCAAAATCGCTAGAAATTTTTGAACCAGTACAATATGATCAAATAATAGAAATAACGCCAGATATTCATGTTAGATTCAATGATGCCGGACACATGTTAGGTTCAAGCATTATTGAATTGTGGACAAATGAAGATGGAAAAGAAACAAAAACAGTATTTACAGGTGACTTAGGAAATAATGATATTCCATTATTATCTGAACCAACTATGATTGATAGCGCAGATTATCTAGTTATGGAGTCAACATATGGAAGTAGATTGCATATGAGAAATGATGAAAAAGCTCAAATGTTTTTGGACATAGTATCAGAAACGTTAGATAATGGCGGAACAGTAGTAATACCATCATTTGCGGTTGGAAGAACTCAAGAAATATTATATGAAATAAATAAATTAAAAGATGAACATAAGGATGAAGAATTTAGGAGAAAATATAAAACATTAATGAAAGCAAATGTATTTGTGGATAGTCCTCTTGCAATTTCAGCAACAGAAGTATTTAGAGAAAATATGAATCTATTCGATGAAGAAACACAAAAGGAAATAGAAAAAGGAGATAATCCACTTGAATTCCCGGGATTAAAATTTACACAAACAGCAGATGAATCAAAAGCATTAAATGAAGACACAAGACCAAGTATAATAATATCTGCAAGTGGAATGTGTGAAGTTGGAAGAATAAAACACCACTTAAAACACAATTTGTGGAATCCAAAATCAACGATATTATTTGTTGGATACCAAGCTCCAGGAACATTAGGATATAACATAGTAAATGGAGCAAAAACAGTAAAAATTTTTGGAGAAGAAATAGCAGTAAATGCAAGAATAGAATATATTGAAGGATATTCTGGACATGCTGACCAAGAAGGATTAATGAATTTTATATATTCATTTTTAAAGAAACCAAAACACATCTTTTTAGTACATGGAGAACCTGAATCACAAGATATATTAAAAGAAAAAATTGAAACAGAAACAGGTTTAGATGTTACAGTACCAGAATTTGGGGAGACCTATGACTTAAAAGATACAATTACAATGGAACACAAAATAGAAAGAAAACTTGCAACAAGTATGAGAGGAGAAATAATTCAAAGACTAGAAAAGCTAAAAGAAGAAATAAAAGATATGGATACTTATGTAAGACAAGATATTGACAACAAGAATTTGAGAGATGAGGATATATTTAGAATTAATGAAAAGATTAAGGATTTAGAGAAACAAATTGTTAATGTTATCGAAGGATAGGATTGGTATTTCTAGAAAGGAAAATGATAAAAAATGGAAGAAAAATATTTAAATGAAGCAATAATAGGAAATAAAAATATGATAGCAACACTAACATCAAAAGGAGAATTACAAAGGCTATACTTTCCAAACAAAGACAATAGGCAATATATCAACTTTTTTCATACAGGTGTAAAAATCAATGAATCAGATTTAATATATTTACATGATGATATCAATAACGTATACAAACAATATTATGAAGCAGATACAAACATCATAAATACTGAAATCACTAACACATATTTCAACTTAACAACAGTTCAAACAGACTATGTTTTATTAAAAGAAAATGTGCTAGTTAAAAGATATGTTTTCCTAAATGAAAGTAAAATTGACTTGAATGTAAGTTTTTATATCCATTCAGAATTATTATCAGACCAAAACAATTTAGTAGGTTGCAAAATAATAGATGGTGGAATGATGCAATATGCACATGATTTCACAGTTTCAACATTTGCAAAAGGACATGAAATAAGTAGACACCAAATAAATGGAAGCTACAACACAATCAAAAGAGGAGAAATAAATGACAAAGACTATATAGGAATGTCAAAAGACAGTAGTATTTGCTATGAAATAGGAACTATCAAACCACAAGAAAAGAAAGTATTAGAAATCTGCATCACAATTGGAGAAAACAAAAACATATCAGAAATAGAAGATGAGATAGACAGAATAAAAAGAATAGATTTAAATAAAGAATATACAAATACAAAATCATATTGGAGAAAATATGTAAAAGCCCATAACGGGTTAGATTTAAAAGAACCAAAAAATAGCTATGATGAAAAAATATATGAAATATATAAAAGAAGTATATTGCTATTCCCATTACTAACAAACCAAGAAACAGGTGGAATAATTGCTTCACCAGAAATAGATGAAAACTTCACAAAGTGCGGAAGATATGCATATTGCTGGCCAAGAGATGCAGTATTTATAACCAGAGCACTAGACATACTAAAAATGGAAAAAGATGCAGATAAATTTTATAGAAACTTTTGTAAGAAAACACAAAGTAAAAATGGAATGTGGGAACAAAGATTCTTTACAGATGGAAAATTAGCACCATGCTGGGGATATCAAGTAGATGAAACAGCAAGTGTAATATATGGAGTATATGAACACTATAAATACACAAAATCAGAAAAATTCCTAAAAGATTGTCTTCATATGTGTGAAAAAGCAACAGACTTTCTAGAAAAATATGTTAAAGACTGGTTAGGATTAGAAGGTATAGAAGAAAGAGACAAAGACGTTGTAAAAGAAGAAATAGAAGAAGAAACAAAAGAAAGATTAGGAATGCAGCATAAATACCATGTAAGTTATGATTTATGGGAAATGCATGAAGGAATCCATCTATATTCATTAGCAAGTATTTATGCAGCATTTGAAAACATGATAAACATATATAATGCATTAGGTAAAAATGTATCAGAATTTGAAAATAATAGATTAAAAGAAGAAAAAATAAACAAGACAAAGAAAAGATTAGAAAAACTACAATTGGGAATAAAAGAATATATAAACAACAACTTATATGACAAAGATAGCAACTCTTATTTAAGAAACACAGAAGACAAAAAAATGGATATTAGCATGATAGGAGCAGTTACACCATTTAATGTATTCAAGCCAAAAGAAAAGAAAATAGTAAATACAGTAGAAAAAATCAATTTAACACTAAGAACATACACAGGAGGATATCAAAGATTTGAACAAGACCACTATATGAATGGAAATCCATGGCCAATAGCAAACCTTTGGATGACGCTATATTACTTAGAAACAGGAGAAAAAAGAAAAGCAAAAGAAACCTTTGACTTTGTAGTAAAAACAGCAGGAAAGCACAGTTTATTAGGAGAACAAATAGACAATAACACACTAAAACCATGTTGGGTACTAGGTCTTGGCTGGTCACATGCGATGTTCATAATAGTATTAGAAAAACT
>CALXKC010000011.1 GCA_944388775.1 uncultured Clostridia bacterium
CCCTTTTTATATTATCAATGTACAAAAAAATTAAAATTTTTTCAAAAATTATCTTGACATTTTACCAGATGTCTTTTTTGAAATCATTTTTTATTATACCTTATTGTGTACCTTTTAAGAAATTTTATCCAAGTGCTACATCTAAAACCATCATAATCACAAAACCAACCGCAACTCCGATTGTTCCAATATTTGAGTGTTCACCTGCTTGTGACTCTGGTATTAATTCTTCTACAACAACATAAATCATCGCTCCTGCAGCAAAGGCTAACAAATATGGTAAAATTGGTTCAATGGAACTTGCCAATAAAATTGTAATAATTGCTGCTATTGGCTCTACAATTCCTGATAAAGTACCATATAAAAATGCTTTTCCTTTTGACACACCTTCTGCTCTTAGTGGCATCGATATAATTGCTCCTTCTGGAAAGTTTTGAATTGCAAGTCCTATTGCAAGAGCAAAAGCTCCTGCCATACTAATTGCTGTATTTCCCATCAAACCTCCTGCAAATACAACTCCTGCTGCCATACCTTCTGGAATATTATGAAGAGTTACTGCTAATACTAGCATTATTTCTCTTTTTATTTTAGTTCTAACACCTTCAGGCTTTTCACTTTTTAAGTGTAAATGTGGTACAACACTATCTAATATCAATAAAAATATTATTCCAAGCGAAAATCCAACTGCTGCTGGAATCCAAGAAATTTCACCTTGCTCTCCTGCCATATCAATTGATGGGTCTAATAAAGACCATATGGATGCTGCCATCATAACACCAGCTGCAAAACCTAATAATAATTTTTCTATTTTATTATTCATCTTGTTCTTCATAAAAAATACCATTGCCGCACCAAGTGTTGTTCCTAAAAATGGTATTGCTACTCCTGCTAATATTTCCATGTTAGTTATCTCCTTTAAATTTTGTATAATAAAAAATTTCTTTTCACTTATAGGTCTGTCCCTTTTGGTGTCATTTTGAAACGATTTGGCACGTCCCCAACAGAACCTCCCAATCTTAAACTATTCAACACTACTGTCAAACTACTAAATGTCATAGCTAAACTTGCTATCATTGGATTTAGTGAGATTGGTAATATTCCCATAGCTAATGGTATCATACAAATATTATAAAATAAAGCCCAAAATAGATTTTGTTTTACAATTCTTATTGTTTTCTTTCCTATATTAAGTAATTCTAAGATTAGATTCATATTATCTTTTAATAATATAATATCTGCTGAATCTGCACTCATGTCTGTTCCATTTGCTACACTTATTCCAACAGTTGCAGTTTTTAGTGCAGGGCTATCATTAATTCCATCTCCAACCATTAAACATGAATTATTTTTGTTTATTTCTTTTATTTTATCTTGTTTTTCTTTTGGTGATACATTACTAATAACTTCTTCTATATTTAATTTTTTAGCAATTGCTTTTGCTGTGGTTTCATTGTCTCCTGTTAGCATTATTACTTTATATCTGTTTTCTTTTATTTTTTTGATTATTTCTTCCATATTGTCTTTTATTTTATCACTAAGTCCTACAATTGCTAATACTTCTTTTTCATCAAATAGATATACTATACTTTCTCCTTTTTTACTATATTCTAATTCCTTTTCTGCATATATATTTTTAATATTTTTTTCGTTTAGTAATTTTTGGTTTCCAGCATAATATGTTTTTCCATTTATTTTTCCTTGAATTCCTTTTCCTGGTATATCTTTGAATTCTTCGATAGTTTTATTTTCAGTTGAAAGTTTTATATTATAATTTACTATGCTTTTTGCTATTGGATGATTTGACATTGCTTCTAAACTTTGCAATATTTTCATATTCTCTACTGTATACTCTCCATCAACTATTGAAAGTTTTCCTTCTGTTAATGTTCCTGTTTTGTCAAAAACTATTGTGTCTATATGTTTTAATGCTTCAATACTTTCACTTGACTTGATTAAAACACCTCTTTTACTACAATTTCCAATTGCTACTACCATAGCAAGCGGTGTTGCTAATCCTAAAGCACATGGACATGCAACAACTAAAACACTAACTAAACTTAGAACTGCTTTATCTATTTCACTATATATTGCTAGATTTAATATAAATGAAAGAATAGCAATTAGGAAAATTGCTGGTACAAAATATCCACTGATTTTGTCTGCTAATCTTGCAATTGGTGCTTTTGTGTTTGTTGCTTCAACAACTAAATTTACAATTTGTGAAATACTAGAGTCTTTTCCTATTCTTTCTGCCTCATATTCAATATACCCATCATAATTTATACTACCTGCTAGCACTTTGCTACCTACTTTTTTAGTTACAGGTTTGCTTTCTCCTGTTATAAATGATTCATCAGTATGTGTTTCCCCTTTTGTTACTTTCCCATCTACTGCAATCTTTTCTCCTGGTTTGCAAATAACAATATCTCCTTTTTCTATTTCATTTATTGTTACTGTTTTCTCTTTTCCATCTTTTAATATTGTTCCATTTTTTGGTGTTATTGTTACTAAATTTTTAATACTATCTACTGCTTTATTTTTGTTTTTTCCATCTATATATCTTCCTATTTTTACAAATAGTATAATAATTGCTGAAGATTCAAAGTATAGATGATGTACCATATGTGTTTGCCCCTGAAATACCAATATTGTATTCCATAGGCTATATAAAAAGTTTACTATTACACCTATTCCTACTAATGAATCCATATTAGGCATTTTGTGTATTATGTTTTTTACTCCATTTTTTATAATATCAAATCCATAAATTAAAAATGTAAAACTTAAGACTGCAATTACTATTGAGTATATAATTGGATTTTTGTTCATATCTATAATTTCTGGTACTGGAAGATTAATCATTGCTCCCATTGATATGTACATTAATATGACTCCTAGGATTGAAAAAATTATGACTTTTTTTAGTTCATTTCTTTTTTCTTTTTTATCATTTCTTTCACCTAGACTTTTAAATCCTGCTCCTTGAACCATTTTATTTAAATCTTCTATTTTTAGGTTGTCATCATATTCAATTAATGCTGTTGCCATTACTAAATTTACTTCTGCTCTATGTATTCCTTTTTGTTTATTTAAATATTTTTCAAGTCCATTTGAGCAGGCACTACATGTCATTCCTTCAATATTTAATACTGTCTTTTTCATATTTTGTTTCCTCCTTTCTTTGGTCAGTTTGGGGACAGGTTCGGACTGACCATTTTTGGTCACTTTAGGGACGCCACTTTTAACTTTTCGTTTCTTAGTGTTTTTGTTTTACATTGTTATGTTTGCTTCAAACTTCAAAGTCTCTTAGAAAAGAATTGCTATTTTACGACTGTGAAATCTAAATCCTCAATTTTCTCCTTAACCATCTCTTCTGTAACATTTTCTCTTGCAATAACCTTAACTTTGCCTGTATCATGTTTTGCAGAAACATCTATCACTCCATCAATTGAACTTACTGCATTTTTTATCCTGTTTTCACACCCTTCACACATCATACCTTCTACATTAAAAATCATTTCTTTCATAAAATCACTACCTTTCTTTAAAAGTCAATAGTTTTTAATACTACTGACTTTTTTAATATCCTTTTTTATAATTTTTTATTTCAAGTATTCATATTGTGATAAATCTGGTTTTGCAACATCTTCATCTGTTACTTTTCCAAATTCATATTCTATATTTCTAATTTGTTTGTTATCTTGGAAAACTGCTAATAAAAGACCTGTTTCTTTATCAATATATTCCTCATGACCTTCTGCCTTAATTGTATAGCAATCTTTTCCATCATATTCTCCTGTTCCTATCCACATAATAGGTGTAGCAGCCATTAATATTCTCGTACTATTGTCATTTGTACTTAAACTTGATGATTGTAAATCTGGTATAATTGCTCCTTCATCTTTCTTGTATTTTTTTATAGGATTTTCAAAAAATACATATGCCTCTCCTGTACTTGTATCTCTCCAAAATGTTAAGTTTCCTTCACCATTTTTTTGTCTAGTGTTCATTTTCCATATTGTTCCTTTTCGATATACATTCATTATTGTATCTTCTGAGTCTGAATAATAATGCCAATTATTTTCAAGAGTTGATTGATTATATCTTTCTTGCATATTATACAATATTCTCCATCTAATTCCTATAATTAATATTATTACTAATACAATTGCAAATACTAAAAATATAAATCTTTTAAGTGTTATTCCTGTTCTGTGTTTTTTGTTTTCTACTTTTCTGTATGTTGAGCCAATTGGTGTTTCCTCTGCTTTTTTGTTTTCCTCTTGATTTTTTACTTTTTTTACATCTTCTTCTTTCATTTGTATCCCCCTCTATCTTATATTTTTATAGTTTTTTCTATTGCTATATTAAAATTTTCTAAATCTGCTTTACTTGGATGATTTAAAGCCATGTCAAAGTTTTCTATACTTTTCTTCATTCTTTCATCATTTGGATTATCTTTTAGCATTTGTTCATATCTTTTTCTAACACTAATTGGCATTTTTCCTTGACAATAAAAATGTCCAATGATTTCATTACTTTCATCTATAAATTTCTTAGCTCTTTCAAATAACATATCAAAATATTCTTTATTTCCTCCAAAACCACATGTACCAAAATAGAATATTTTCTTATTTTTTATTCTTTTTAATTCTTCTTGAATTTTTTGACTTGGATTTCCTTTATCTGTCCATGAACCTACAAAAACTATATCTGCTTCATCAATTTCTACTATGTTTGAAAATTTTTCTTTTAATAAATCTGCTAGTTTTTTAGTATTCCCTGTAATACTATCATAAATTATGCTTACTTTCATTTTATCCTCCTAATCATTGGTTACATCACCATTACCTGTAATAGGTATTTCTTCACCTAAACATTTAGATTTTGGTTTCAAAATACATTTAAAAAAGTCTTTATTTCTTGCAAATATTTCTCTTAATTCTCTATAAGTTTGTTTTCGATATTTTCTTCTGTCAGCTTTAATACCATATGCTTTTAATTGCAGTTTTTTGGCTATATATAAAGAACGATAAAGATGGTATTTCTGTGTTACTATAACTAATTTTTTTACTTTGAATATATCTTTTGCTCTGTATATACTGTCATATGAAGAAAATCCGGCATGATCCATAAAAATATCGTTGCTTGGAATTCCTTTTGCTATTAAAAAGTCTTTCATTACTTTTACTTCATTATATTCTTTTTTTCCATGATCTCCGCTAACAATAATTTTGGGTGCTATTTTTTTATTGTATAGATTTGCTCCTTCTAGTAATCTATCTTCTAACATATAGCTTGGTCTATTTCCCCATATTCCAGCACCTAATATTAATATACAATCAATATCTTTTTCTTTAATTTCTTTTGCATTTTTTATTTTGCTTTTAGTTGCTTTTATTATATAAAAGTTTATTGCCACTATTAAAATTAATAATGTTAATATTATTATACTTATAATTATCACAATTTTATTTTTCCTTTTATTTTTTATTAATTTTCTTATATCATAATAAATTCTATTTTTCAATATTATTAATTTATTTTTTCAGATTTTAAAAATCCCATGGCTACATTATAGCTATGGGATTGAAAGTTTAGCAGTTATTCTGTCATGGTTAAATACTTCTCAGCACGTCCTCGATTATAGAATCCATGTCTCCTCCCAGAGGATCAAAAGTTCTAAGATAATCTATTGTATCTTTTAATATATGCCAATCAACATATACCAATTCCCCTTCTTCAAAGAACTGAACTACACCGAGTTCTTTGACTTCATCAGGTATGCTAACCTCTGGATAGGTATCGCGAACAAGAGCATTGGTCTTGTTCCAGTCGTCATGTAATTTTTTTCGTTCATTCATTTTGACATCTTCCAAGTTTGGGTTTCCTTCATTATTATGAAGTACTTTCATAAACTTAGCATCAATGTTCAGACGCCCATACATGATTGCATCAGTGATAAGATGCCAGACATATCCCCTGTAAAACGGGTTCGCCTTCTGTATTTCGGATAATCCGGACCAACACGCCCTAATATCAGGCTTACTGCTCAGCCCATAATGCAGTCCCTCGTTACTGTCTGCTCTTTCCTTCTGCAAAATGCGTGCCTGCAACTCACAATATTCAGGCATTTCATTTGTTCGAAGTGAGTCATACTTTGCATGTGCTGCATCGATTCCGCCACAGACCTTGACATGTTTCTTCAAGATGTCAGGTGCTTCTACCCCAAGAACAAAACTCCGATTCTTTAATGAATCTCCTCCACAAGCTGCAAGATGAAGATAATAGCCAGGCATAATATTGCCTCCTTTCATTGTATGTGTACTACTAAAGCAGTACGATTGTAAACTTGTTACATCAAATATTATATATGTTTTGTAGAATTATGTCAAACTTAATATTGTATTAAGTTGAATTTTGAGCCTTTTTATGTTATACTACTACATATAAAAATAAATAGGAGGTATTAAAATGGATACTATTTCAATTGAAAACTTATCCAAAATTATTGCAGATGGTAAAAGCTATGCAATTATAACGCATAGACGGCCAGACGGAGATGCAATCTCTAGTTCATTAGCAATGTTCTGGTATCTAATTGATATTGGAAAGTCATCAAAAGATATTGATGTCATCATTCCTGAATTTCTTAATGATTTTTCTTTTATTCCGGGAATTGAGCATCTGAAAAAAGAACCTACGAAAGAAGAATATGATGTCTTAATAGTTGTTGATTGTGCTAATATGCATCTATTGGAAGGAATCAATCTTTTAGAATCTTCAAAACAAATTATTTGTTTTGATCATCATGAAGAGACTTCCATAAATGCTAATTACTGCATTATTGAAAAGTCTGCTCCTTCATGTACTTGCATTATTTATGACACTTTTGATTGCAAAGAGAAACATTTCCTTGATTGCATTGCTACTGGATTAATTTCAGATACGGCTAATTTGTCTTTAAATGTAACAGATTTTGCTAAGGCTACTCTTAAATCTCTTGAGAATTTTGGAGTAGATACAAACTACATTTTATCTAAGTTAAATTCTCAAAGTAGCAGAACTCTTGAATTAGTCCGAATTGCAAAAGATAGAGGATGGTTAAAAATAAGTTCAGGTAATGTTATCTTTTGTACTTATTTATTGCAATCTGATTTATTGGATTCAGAAAAGAATTTGAATACGGTAAATCATAAGGCTATTATTGCAGAACTCCAAAAATCAGTAAAATATACTTCTCTTATTTTATTGATCGAGAATGAAAAAGGAGAATTTAAAGGCTCTTTACGTACTTTTGACTCTAATCTTGATTTAAATAAACTTTGCTCTAAATTAGTGTCAGAAGAAAAATTCTTGAAAGGTGGCGGTCATAGCTATTCTGCAGGTTGCACAGCAATTGGGTCATATCATGATATAATTGATTTGATTGCTTCTGAAATCTTAAACTATTAATATGTAACTTAAATTTTTTTATGATAAAGAACGTTTTATTATATATGAAGCGTTCTTTATTATTCTGTATTTATAGCTTAAAGTTATGCAAATATTTACAATTTTTCGACTCGTTCGTACAACAAATTTCTCTTGACAATAAACGAATTTAGTCATATACTAGACGCATGAAATAGAAGTAATTTTCTATTTAAAAAATCAATAAAAAGGCGAGTTAAAAAAACTAAATTTATGCCTTAGAAAGGAATGAAAAAAATGGACAACATGATAGAAATTAGATGGCATGGTAGAGGTGGACAAGGTGCAAAAACAGCATCATTACTTCTTGCAGATGCCGCATTTAACACAGGTAAATATATTCAAGGTTTCCCTGAATATGGTCCTGAAAGAATGGGTGCTCCATTAACAGCATACAACAGAATTAGTGATACACCAATTAGAATTCATAGTAATATCTATTATCCAGATTATGTTGTAGTTGTAGATGATACTCTTTTAGAGTCAGTTGATGTAACTGCTGGTCTTAAAGAAACAGGAGCAATTGTAATTAATACTACAAAATCAGAAGATTATTTGAGAAAAGCTTTGAAAGGATATAAAGGAGATATCTATACAATAGATGCAAGAAAAATCTCTGAAGAAGCATTAGGAAAATATTTCCCTAATACTCCAATGCTTGCAGCTATTATCAAAGTTGCTAAAATTATGACAGACGAAGAACTTCTTGAAGATATGAAAGGTTCTTTTAAACATAAATTTGCTAAAAAGCCTGAAGTTATTGATGGTAATATGAAGGCTTTAGAAATGGCATTAAAGGAGGTTAAAAAGATATGACAGAAATAAACGCAAATACACCTATGGAGAAAATGACTCCTGGTGGTGATATCTATACTGCTGGAAATGCTAGAGAATTTAAAACTGGAGATTGGAGAAGTGTTAAACCTGTTTTCTTAAGTGAAAAATGTAAACAATGTGGATTATGCTTCCCTGTTTGTCCAGATGATGCAATTCCAGTTAATAAAGAAACTTTACAAAGAGAAGATTTTAATTATGATTATTGCAAAGGTTGTGGAGTATGTGCTAAAACATGTCCATTTGGTGCAATTGAAATGAGAAAGGAGGACGAATAGTATGGGAATAAGAGAAAGATTAAGTGGAAACGAAGCTGCTGCAACAGCTATGAGACAAATTAATCCTGATGTTGTTGCTGCATACCCTATCACTCCTTCAACTGAAATACCACAATACTTTTCAACATTTGTTGCAAATGGTAGTGTAGATTCAGATTTCGTTGCAGTTGAAAGTGAACATAGTGCAATGAGTGCATGTATCGGTGCAGAAGCTGCTGGAGCAAGAGCAATGACAGCTACATCTGCAAATGGTTTATCATTAATGTGGGAAATGATTTATATTGCTTCTAGTTTAAGACTTCCTATTGTTTTATCATTAGTAAATAGAGCTGTATCAGGACCTTTAAATATCCACAATGACCATTCAGATGCAATGGGAGTTAGAGATGCTGGTTGGATTATGCTATTTTCAGAAAATAACCAAGAAGCATATGACAATACTTTAATGGCTCATAGAATTGCAGAACATAAAGATGTTAGACTTCCTTTAATGGTTTGCCAAGATGGATTTATAACATCACACTCTATTGAAAATATTGAATTAGTAGAAGATGACAAAGTAAAAGAATTTGTTGGGGAATATCATCCTGAACATTATTTATTAAATAAAGAAGAGCCAATAGCAGTTGGTCCATTAGATGTTCAAAGCTATCTATTTGAACATAAAGCTCAGCAAGCAGAAGCAATGGAAAATGCTAAAAAAGTTATATTAGAGGTTGCTGAAGATTTCGAAAAAATGACAGGTAGAAAATATGGATTTTTCGAAGAATACAAATTAGATGACGCAGAAGTCGCTATTGTCTGTATGAACTCAACTGCTGGAACAACAAAATTTGTTGTTGATAATTTAAGAGAACAAGGAATTAAAGCTGGTCTATTAAAATTAAGAGTATTTAGACCATTCCCAGTAAATGAAATTGCTAAAGCATTATCTCATTTAAAAGCAATGGCAATTTTAGATAAAGCTTCTTCATTAAATGCCGCAGGTGGCGCTTTATATGAAGATGTAACATCAGCTATGTATGTAAATAACTACCACGTACCTGCTGTAAACTATGTTTATGGTATTGGTGGTAGAGATACTAAAGCAGATGAAATCGAGGGAGTTTATAAAGATTTATTAGAAATCGCAAAAACAGGAAATATAGATAATCCATATCGTTACTTTGGATTAAGAAGGGAGGCAAAATAATATGGCATATAATTTAAAAGAAGTTGTAGCAAATAAACCTTCAAGATTTACAAGTGGTCATAGAATGTGTGCTGGATGTGGAGCTCCACCAGCAGCAAGAATGATTATGAGAGCCTTGAAACCAGAAGACCATGCAGTTGTTGCAGGAGCTACTGGATGTATGGAAGTTTCAACATTTATCTATCCATATACTGCTTGGACAGATTCATTTATTCACACTGCATTTGAATGTGCTGGTGCAACAATATCAGGTGTTGAAGCTGCTTATCATTCTATGAAAAAACAAGGAAAATTACCACAAGATGGTGAAACAAAATTCATCGCATTTGGTGGAGATGGTGGAACTTATGATATAGGTTTACAAAGTTTATCAGGTGCAATGGAACGTAGACATGATATAACATATGTATGTTACGATAATGGTGCATATATGAATACCGGTATTCAACGTTCATCAGCAACACCAAAATTTGCTGATACAACAACATCACCTGCTGGAAAAGTTATACCAGGAAAAGCTCAACCAAGAAAAGACTTAGCAAAAATTATGGTAGGACATCATATTCCATATGTTGCACAAACAGTTGGATATATGAATTTCAAAGATTTGTATGAAAAAGCTGAAAAAGCAATTTATACTGAAGGACCTGCATTTTTAAATGTTTTAGCACCATGTCCTAGAGGTTGGGGTTATCCAACAGATATGTTAATGCAAATAAATAAGCTAGCAGTAGAAACATGTTATTGGCCACTATATGAAGTTGTAAATGGAAAATATAAAATAACATATAAACCAGCTAAAAAATTGCCAGTAGAAGAATTCTTAAAACCTCAAAAGAGATTTAGACATATGTTTAAACCAGGAAATGAGTGGATGATAGAAGAATTCCAAAAACTTGTAGATGAAAGATGGCAAGAACTATTAGACTTAGAAGAAATCACAAACAGGGATTAGGGGACGTTCTTTTAATCCCTGCTAAAGGGATTAAGGGACACTCTTTTAAAAAAATGTAAGATTACAACATAGATATTATTTATGGAATTTATGAAACAAATTATGGAGGTGATAAATATGGCATATAAAATAACAGATAAATGTATATCTTGTGGAGCTTGTGCAGCTGAATGTCCAGTAGGATGTATTTCACAAGGTGATGATAAATTTGTAATAGATCAATCAGCTTGTATATCATGTGGTACATGCGCTGGTGTTTGTCCAGTTGAGGCACCAGAAGAAGAATAAGGAAGGATTAGGGGATGCTCTTTTAATCCCTGTTAAAGGGATTTATGGACTCCCCTTCATATAATTTTTAGTTTTATTTTATTTTCTTTATTTTTTATTTATAAGTTTATTAAATATTGTATTCAAAATTTAATATCAAATTATTATTATATACAAATTAAATAACGAAAGGAGGAAATATGCCTCGTATTGCAAGAAAAGAAATAAATTCCTCATATCTTCACGTAATGATTCAAGGAATTGAAAAGAGAAATATATTTAATACTGATAAAAACAAAAAATATTATAAAAAATTATTATTCGAAAACGTAACAGGTTTCGACGATATATTCATATTGGCATATTGCATTATGGATAATCATATACATTTATTAATTCATTGTAAAGATATTAATCACTTATCAAAATTAATGAGCCAAACTAATACTTCTTATGCATTATGGTATAACAAATACGAAAATAGAGTAGGTTATGTATTTAGGAATAGATATCACATTCAAATCATCGAAAGTCAACAACACCTTTTTAATTGTCTAGTTTATATTCATAATAATCCAGTAAAAGCCAATATTGTACAAACTATGGAAGAATATCAATTTTCTTCTTATAATATGTATAAAAATTTCAAAGTTAACTCGGAAGTTATAAAACTTATATTTGCTGATACCAATTATATAAATGAATTTAATGCTATTCACAAAAATTTGGAAATCGTAAAAATAGATGATATTATAGACATTGTCGAACCAAAAACCGCTTCAATTGACTTAGACAAAATTATTACAGAATTTTGTACAAATAATCATCTAACAATTGATTTAATAAGACATAATAACTGTTTCTTGTTAAAATTAGTAAATGAAATAAAAATGAATACAAATTTTAATAATAAAGAAATATCCGAACACTTAAAAATAGGAAAAAATAGAATACACAATATACTAAAAAAAGACTAAGAGTGTCCCTTAGTCCCTGTAACTGGGATTAAAAGAACGTCCCCTAATCCCTCTCTAGTTCTGGATCAACTATTTCATCTGTTTCGTCTGTTTCTTCTTCTACATCTTTTATTACTAATACATCTTTTGCGTCATATTTTTTATATGTGTTTACTTCGCCATCTTTGAATTTTACTCTTAGTTGTTCTTTTAGTGTTTCTACTGAGTCTACTTCTCCAACTCCATCTTCTGTTTTTACTATTGCTCCAACTTTTGGTAATCTTTTTGCTTTTTCTTCATATACGTCATTTTCATATTTTAAGCAACACATTAGTCTTCCGCAATTTCCTGATATTTTTGATGGATTTAATGATAGATTTTGTTCTTTTGCCATTTTTATTGATACTGTTTCAAAATCGCTTAAGAATGTGCAACAACATAGTTCTCTACCGCAAACTCCATTTCCACCTATTCTTTTTACTTCGTCTCTTACTCCTATTTGTCTTAATTCTATTCTTGTTTTGTATATTGCTGCTAAGTCTTTTACCAAGTCTCTAAAGTCTATTCTTCCATCTGCTGTAAAGTAAAATAGTATTTTACTATTATCAAATTTATATTCTACATCTGTTAATGTCATGTCTAATTTGTGTTCTTTTATCTTTTTTAGACATGTTTGAAATGCTTCTTTCTCTTTTTTTCTACATTCTTGGTATTGTTTATGATCTCTATAATTTGCTATACGTATTACCTTTTTTAGTGGTGCTAATATTTTTTCATCCTCAATATATCTGTTTGGTATAACAACTTCTCCATATTCATCACCCTGAGCTGTTTCTACTATTACTTTGTCCCCTCTTCTTACTCTTAAGTTTTTTGGATTGAAGAAATATATTTTTCCTAGTTTTTTAAATCTTACTCCTATTATATTTTTCAAATTGTTTTACACCCTTTCTTTAAGATTAAATACTAGATTATCTATACACATATCATAATTTCCATTTTGTTTCAATCTTTTTTTAGTATCTTCCACAATTTGTATACAATCAGTGTATAAATAATTTTGTCTTGCTTTTTTTAATAGTAAAATATTTATATAATCTAATATCTCAAATATTTCTTCTTTTGATTTATATATTGGTTCTGCTAATTTGTATAAGTCTATTATATCTTTTTTATCCAAATTTTCTACAAATGCTATTATTTTTTCATATTCTTCTTTCTTGTCTTTTAACGCTATTGCTTTTCCTATACTGCCTTGAAATATATCTAACATTTCATCATCTATATTTGAAATTCCCAATTCATTTTGTAAATATTTTTTTATATTTTCATTTGATATTGGTTCAAAGTGTAAAATCATACAACGTGATTTTATTGTTGTTAAAAATAGGTTTTCATTTGAGCCTATTAATATTATTGTTGCATATTCTGGTGGTTCTTCTAATGTTTTTAATAAACAATTTTGTGCTTCTTGAGTCATCATGTCTGCATTATCTATTATATATACTTTGCTATTTGATATTATAGGTTTTTCTTGTATTCTTTTTTGTAATTCACGTATTTGCTCTATTTTGATGCTATTCCCATCTGGTTCTATTATTGAGAAGTCTGGATTATTATTTGTTTCAAACTCAATACATGATTTACATGTACAATTCGTATTGCTATTTTTGTTTTCCTGATTCAAACATAATATATTTTTTGCAAATTCTTTTGCAATTATTTTTTTACCTATTCCTTGTATTCCTACAAACATATAGCTGTGTGATATTGTATTGTTTTGTATTGATTTTTGCAATATTTGTTTATTTTTTTCATTTCCTAAAATTGTTTCAAACATTTAATCAAATCCTTTAATCCACGTGTCCCCATTTATTCAATGGCCAAATTCTAATCGCTACTGTACTTTCAATTTTCTCCAGTGGTATACATCCAAAAGCTCTACAATCTGTACTATGATTTCTATTGTCTCCCATTGCAAATACACAATTTTCTGGAACAACGAAATCATCGAAACCTACACCATTTTCATTTACAAACAAATCTGTTACGATTCCATCTTGTAAGTATGGTTCATCTAATTTTTCTCCATCTATATATACACTTCCATCCTTAATTTCTACATGTTCTCCAGGTAATGCTATTACTCTTTTGATGTAACTTCTTTTTCCTATTTCTAGGAAATTATGTATAAACCAATCAAATCCTGTTCGGTTATTATATTGTGCTACTGGATTGCTTTCATCGATTTCAGATTCTGTGTATTCTATTTTTGCAGGTTCTTCAAATGTTATTATATCTCCTCTTTCTGGTAAAGTCTTTGTTGTCCTTCCCCATCTATTAAGCCATAATCTTTCATCTTGTATTAATGTTGGATACATTGATTTTTGTTTTACTATTGTTGGTGTTCCTATAAAATATCTAAATAGCATTGCTAATACTAATGCTATAATTATACAATATACCCACTCTAATATTTCTTTTGTTTTTTCACTCATGCTTTTATCACGTTCCTTTTTCAGATTTTCACTTCTTTATTATACATTATTTTACTCAAGTTATCAATGAATTTTTAAATTTTTTTGCAGGGATTAGGGGACGGTCCTAAAAATCCCTAAAAAGGGGGATTTTTAGGACCGTCCCTGAATCCCTGTTTATTGCTTTGTAGGAATACGTACAACTACTTCTGTACCTTGTCCTACAACACTTTTTATATCTATGCTTCCACCATTTTTATCCAAAATCTCTTTTGCAATTGAAAGACCTAAACCAGTACCTCCCATTTCTCTTGTACGAGCCTTATCTACTCTGTAGAATCTTTCAAATATTCTTGACAAATCTTCTTCTGGAATTCCAATTCCATTATCAAATATTTTTATATATGCATCATTATATACAAATCCAACATATATTTTGATTTCTCCGCCATCTTTTGTGTATTTTATACTGTTTGATAATATATTTAATACCACTCTTTCAATATCATCTTTATCTGCATATACTGGTGGTACATCTGCTGTAACAAAACAATTTACTTTATGATTTTTCTTCTTAATTTCTATTGCTAATTTATCTTGACATTTTTTTACTAATTCACCTAAGTCAAATGATTCCTTATGTGTTTTCTTTTTATTACTATCATATCTTGAAAGTGTTAATAAATCTGTAACTAATCTTGCCATTCTCCTTGCTTCTGTTGCAATTACATTTAAAAATTTAGTTTGAGTTTCCTTATCATAATCTCCTTCTAGTAAAGTATCAGCATATCCCATGATTGATGTAATTGGAGTTTTTAATTCATGTGATACATCTGCAACAAATTCTTTTTGCATATTATCCAATTTTACATGTTCTGTTATATCCTGAATTACTGCTATTACGCCATCTGGTCTGTCTGATTCATTTTTAAATGGTGCAAAAAATACATTCATATAATTGTCTTCTACTTGTATTCTTTGCTCTGTTGAAGTCCAATTCTCTAAGTAAATTATTTTTTCCATATTTATATCTAAATTGAATTTTTTAAATATATCATCAAATGTATTATCTTCTGGTCTAATACTCAAAAATTTCTTTGCTGCTGGATTTATCAAGATTATTTCACCTTTCATGTTAAAAGCTATGATTCCATCTGTCATGTGAAGCAATATTGTTTCTATCTGATTTTTTTGAGTTGAAACTTCACTTAGTTTTTCTTTTAATTCTGTTGTCATGACTCCAAAGACATTTTCTAGATCTCCTAAATCATTACTTTTTTTCTTTTTGAAAGGTTTTTTTCTTGATTTTTTATCTTTATCTATATTTTCTTTATTTTCACTATCTATTTTAACAAGTGTTTCTTTATCCTTTTTATCTGGATTTTCTTCTGTAATTTTTTCTGCACTTTTTATTAATTTGTTAATTGGATAAATAACAAATCTTGATAAAAATATTGCTGAAATTATTCCAATTATTGCAAAAACAACTCCTGCAGTTGTTAATGTGATAAATGTTCTATGTTGTATTACATTTAATATTTGTTCCACTTGCTCTGCAGTAACTTGTCCCTCTTCTACTTTTACACTTAACATTTGAAGTGAATTTATAAAAGAAATTCCTAATCCACTTATTATTATTATTCCTATTATGAAAAAAACTAATATTATTTTAAATTGTATGTTTTTAAACATATTTTTTACTTCCTTTTTTTAAAGTTTTATTTTTTACAAACCTTTTTTATTTCATCATAAATTTTTTGTTCAACATTTGAAGTTGCCATACTTAAGGCTTTTTCTCCCATATTTATCATTTCTTTTTTATCTAATACTATTTTTTCAATTTGTTCATTTAATAGTTTTCCTGTTAGTTCATTATTTAGTAAAATTTTTGATGCTCCTATACTTTCTAATGCCTTTGCATTATATAATTGATGATCATGACTAACATTTGGTAATGGCACTAAAATTGATGGTTTTCCTAAATTAGATATCTCTGTAACTGTCATTGCTCCACTTCTTGCAACTATTAAATCCACCAAATTCATTATTTCTTCCATGTTATATATGTATGGAACTATTTTCATATTTTCAATTCTATTTATGTTTTTATTCTTATTGTCTAATTCTTCTTTTATAATATCATATTGTTTAGGACCTGTTGCCCATATGACTTGATAATCTTTATTCATATTTTTTTCTATTATTTCAATAATTGACTCATTAATTTTTTGTGCTCCTTGACTTCCACCAAAAATTAACACTATTGGTTTATCATCTTTTAGTCCTAATTCTTTAATTTTATTTTTCTTCATTTCATCTGTATAATTAATTTTTTTGATTTTTACAGGTGTTCCTGTAAAAACTATATTTTTTGCATTTTTTATTCTAGGAATTGCATCTTTAAAAGAAACTAATATAGTATTAGTTTTTTTAGCTAAAATTTTAATTGCTTTTCCTGGAAATGCATTGCTTTCATGTAATACTGTTGGTATTCCTAATTTGTGTGCTTCTGAAATCGTTGCTCCACAGATATATCCACCTGTTCCTATAACTACATCAGGTTTAAATTCTTTTATTATTCTTTTTGCTTCTCCAAATCCTTTTAATGTTTTATACATCTTTTTTAGATTATCTATTGATAGTTTTTTGCTTAATCCATATGCTTCAATTGTTCTTAATTCATAACCTGCTCTTGGAACTAAGTCATTTTCTAGCCCTCTGGTTGTTCCTATAAAAATTATCTTCGAATCTTTTTCTTGTCTTTTTATCTCATTTGCTATTGCAATTCCTGGATTAATATGTCCTGCCGTTCCTGCCGCTGCAATAATTGCTCTCATTTTTTCCTCCTTCCGGGATTTTGGGACGGGGTAAAAATCCCTAAAAACAGGGAACAGGGGACGGACTTCTTAAACTTATAGATTTTAGGTAAACATTTAATAATTTATGAGTTTTGAATGCGAATGGAATTATAGTAAAAATTCTTTACTTGTAAAATAGGAGAATCTCAAACTCGCTTTGAGTGGTGCCTGTTTTACAAGTTTAGAATTTCTCTATAATGAAATGTTAGCCGAGAAACGATATAAATTATTAAATGTTTACCTATTTTATCCTATTAGTTAAAGGTCCGTCCCTAAATCCCTAATTTTAGGGATTTTTAGGACCGTCCCCCTAATCCCCCTCTCTATGTTCCGTCCTTTTACTCCTGCTCTCGAAATATTCAGTAAAATTCCCATTTCACACAGTAATATAAATAATGCTGTTCCACCGGTAGCTAAAGAATGGTAGTGGCATTCCTGTTGCTGGCATAGAAGATGTTACAACTGCTACATTTATTATTACTTGAATTGCAACTAATGCTGTTATTCCTATTGCAACTAAACTTCCAAACATATCTGGTGCACGCATTGCGATTAATACACCTCTCCAAATAAATATTGCAAATAGTATTAGCACAACTGCACACCCAATAAATCCTAATTCTTCACCTAAAATTGAGAAAATGAAATCATTATGTGGTTCTGGTATATATAAGAATTTTTGTTTACTCTCTCCTAATCCTGCACCAAATAGCCCTCCTGAACCAATTGCATATAAACTTTGTATTACCTGCCATCCATCTCCTGTTGCATCTTGCCAAGGGTCTAAAAATGTTATAACCCTCTGCAAACGATATGGTTCTTTTATAATCAAAAATGCTAATGCTGGAATTCCTGCAACTACTCCTGTTACCAAGAAGTGCCAAAATCTACATCCAGCCATTATCATCATAACACTACATATTCCAATTATTACAATTGACGCACTAAAATGTGGCTCTAGCAATAATAATCCTATAATAGGTGCTAATAAGCAAATATGTTTTAAAAATCCTTTACTATATTTTGATAATTCATCTCTATTTTTTACTAATATTCCAGCATAGAAAATAATCATTAAAATTTTTACTATTTCTGATGGCTGTATTGATAAAGTCTCTGTTGGATATATCCACCTTTTAGCTCCATTAACTTCTTTTCCTATTACTAAAACTAATGCTAATAAGATAAGTGATATCCACCAAGCATGTTTATAGAATTTTTGATAAAATCTATAATCTATTTTTGAGATCATTAACATTGCAATTATTCCTAATATTGCAAATATTAGTTGTTTTGAAAAATATGAATAACTATTACCACTTTCAGCTAATGCTGATGGTGAACTTGCAGATAATACCATTATCAATCCTATACATAGTAATAACAATATAGTAATTAACAATGTAAAATCTATCGGGTTATTTAAAAAGCTAGAAAAACTTCTTTCTTTTCTTTTCTTCTTTGCCATACCTCTTTCCTTTCTCCCTCTTTTTCTTTTTTCTTTCGCAAACTATACTATTGTTTTTAATCCGATAATACAAAGCACAAGTGTAACTGCACTAAACACAATCACAACCTTACTCTCCTTCCAACCAGAAAGCTCAAAATGATGATGTAAAGGTGCCATTTTGAATATTCTATTTCCAGTCTTTTTAAAATATGCAACCTGTATAATAACAGACAAAGTTTCCAAAACTGGTACTAGTGCAATAATAATTAATAGTAATGGCATTTTCATATATAGAGCTATTGCTGAAATAACTCCACCTAACAATAATGAGCCAGTATCTCCCATAAATACTTTAGCAGGATGTAGGTTAAACATTAAAAATCCTAATACTGCCCCTACTACTACACTTCCAAAAATCCCAATCTCTTCTATTCCAAATAATATTCCTATAATTGTTAAACATGTAATTATAATTGCTGAAACACTAGAAGATAATCCATCTATCCCATCTGTTAAATTTATTGCATTTGTTGTTGCTAAAATAACAATTATCGCAAATGGGATATATAAATATACTGGCATTGATATGTATTGTTTCATAATTGGAATATATGTATCAGTTCCTATTTTTATTCCATAAACCAAGTATACAACATATGCTACTGATATAATTAATAATCCTAACATCTTATAACTTGGCTTTAAACCTTTTGTATTTTTTAGCACTAATTTTTTGAAATCATCTATAAATCCAATTAGTCCCATTCCTATACTTACTAATAGAAGTGGTAACATCTTATTTGCAACTTCATTTTGTCCTGTTGCAATTAAATATATATATATTCCTGTAATAACTACAATCATAGTTATTATCATAATTATCCCACCCATTGTTGGTGTTCCTTGCTTTTTCAGATGAGATTTCGGACCATCATCTCTTTCTATTTGCCCTACTTTTAATTTTTTTAGTATTGGTATGATAATAAAACCTAAAATAATTGCTACGATAAACGATATTATTAATACGCTTGTTTCTACCTTCATTTTATCAAACCTTTCTCTTGATTTCGCTAATACCTAATTTTATTATTTCTTAGATTTTTCCTTTTCTATTTCATCGATTAAATCTCTAACTATAATTCTTTCATCAAAAGGATGTTTAACTCCATTAATTTCTTGATATGGTTCATGACCTTTTCCTGCCAATACCACAATATCTCTTTTTGTAGCCATTTTGATAGCTTCTTTTATAGCTTGTGTTCTATCAACTACAACTTTGTATTTTCCTTTTGTCTTTTTCATTCCTTCTTCTATTTGATCAACTATCTTTTGTGGATCTTCAGTTCTTGGATTGTCTGATGTTATAAATGTAAAATCTGCTATTCTTCCTGATATTTCTCCCATTATAGGTCTTTTTCCACTATCTCTATCTCCACCACATCCAAATACTGATATTACTTTTCCTCTTGTGTAGCTTTTTACTGCTTGTAATATATTTTGCAAACTTTCTGGAGAATGTGCATAATCTATCATTATTGGAATTTCTAATTTATTATCAACTAATTCAGATCTTCCTGGAACTCTTACTTCTAATAATGCTTCTTTTATAATTTCAGGTGAAACTCCAAATTTTTGTGCAACACAAATTGCAGCAAGAGAATTATATACACTAAATCTTCCTGGAATTCCTGTTTTTACTCTTTCATTTCTATCAGTTATTTTAACCTTAAAATCAACATATGAATTAGTTATAGTAATGTCTTTTGCTAATACTTTTGCATAATTATCAATTCCATATGTAGTAATATCACTATCTGGGAATAATCCTGGAATTTTTGCTCCATGCAAGTCATCTGTATTTACTATTCCTACTCTACACATTTGGAATAATTTTAATTTTGATTGGAAATAATCTTCCATATCTGGATGTTCGTTTTTGCTGATATGATCTTCTGAAAAATTAGTAAATAATACAATATCAAATTCGCATCCATCTACTCTATGTAATTTTAAACTTTGAGAAGAAACTTCCATTACAACTACTTCTACTTTTTCTTCTACCATTTGACTAAAGATTTGTTGTAACTCTAAACTTTCTGGTGTTGTACGGTCACTATCTTTAATTTTTTTGCCATTTATATATGTAGCTATTGTTCCAATTAGTCCCACTTTCTTTCCTGCTTTTTCTAATATTTCTTTAATCATAAATGTTGTTGTAGTTTTACCTTTTGTTCCTGTTACTCCTATTAGTTTGAATTTTTTTGTTGGATTTCCATAAAAATTACTAGAAGTTATTGCTAATGCTCTTCTTGTATTAGGTGACATTACAATTGTAACTCCTTCAGGCACTTTTATACTTTTAAGGTCACAACCTTCTTCAATAATTACTGCTACTGCACCATTTTGTATTGCGTTTTCCACATATTGATGTCCATCTGTGGAAAATCCTTTTATTGCAACGAATAGATATCCTTCTTTTATATTTTTTGAATTGCTTTCTATTCCTTTTATATCCACATCTAATGATCCTTTTGCTTTTAGTCCTTCTAAACCAACTAGTAGTTCTTTTAACTTCATATTTTT
Source organism: uncultured Clostridia bacterium (assembly GCA_944388775.1). Taxonomy (GTDB): domain Bacteria; phylum Bacillota; class Clostridia; order TANB77; family CAG-508; genus CAG-269. The sequence goes on from CALXKC010000011.1 coordinate 21,324, forward strand.
CACAATCCTTTCTCTAGAAATATCTTTTTATTCCTAATTTTGTTTTTATTTGTAGTTTTTTATATGTAATTTTTTAATTAGTCAAAGTTTTCTACATTATATAACTAAATCCTTAATTTGTATAGTATTTTTGAAAAAAATCTAAGGTAAAAAGTCCCCTAATATTAAAGTATCTACCATATAATATTAAGGGATTTTATTTTTATTCTTTTATTTCAAACTCATTTCACAATACTTACAACGATAAGTCTGATTCTCCTTATCTGTCAAGATAAATACTTGATCTAATTCTCTTTCTTCAGAAGTAATACATCTTGGATTTTGACATTTAGCAATATTAACAATTTTTTCTGGTAATTTAGCATGAAATTTATCTACTATTTTATCATCTTTTACAATATTTATTGTTATATTTGGATCTAAGAAGCCTATCATGTCTATATTTACTTCAAAATCTTTATCTATTTTTATGATATCCTTCCTTCCCATTTTTTTGCTTTTTGCATTTGTTATAACTGCAACTGAACAATCTAATTCGTTTAGATTTAATAATTCATAAATTTCCATTCCTTTTTTAGCTTGTATATGGTCTATTACAATTCCATTTTTTATACTATCAATATTCATCTTTTTTTATTCCTTTCACTCAATATTTATTTTATTCCTAACAATTTCAAAATTAATGCCATCCTAATATGCTTTCCATTTTCAACTTGTCTAAAATATGCAGCTCTTGGGTCATCATCTACATCTGTTGATATTTCATTTACTCTTGGTAATGGGTGCATAATGCATAAATCTTTTTTAGCTTTTTCTAGTTTTTCTTTGTTTAATATATAATAATCTTTTAGTCTTATATAATCTTCTTCATTGAAAAATCTTTCTTTTTGAACTCTTGTCATGTATAAAATATCAAGTTTATCCATATATTCTTCTATATCATTTGTTTCTGTCCATTTCATATTATTCTTTTCTAATATATCTCTTTTTATATATTCTGGAATTTTTAATTCATCTGGTGATATTAAAATAAATTCTATATTTTTGTATCTAGACATAGCTGTAATTAGTGAATGAACTGTTCTTCCAAACCTTAGGTCTCCGCATAATCCAATTGTTAGATTTTCTAATCTTCCTTTTTCTCTTTGTATTGTTAATAAATCTGTTAATGTTTGTGTTGGATGGTTGTGTCCCCCATCTCCTGCATTTATTACTGGTACTGTTGATTTTAATGATGCTACTAATGGTGCTCCTTCTTTTGGATGTCTCATTGCTATAATATCTGCATAACATCCTATTACTCTAATTGTGTCTGATACTGTTTCTCCTTTTGATGCTGAACTTGTGTCTGCTGATGAAAATCCTATTACATTTCCTCCTAGCTCCATCATTGCAGCTTCAAAGCTTAGCCTTGTTCTTGTGCTTGGCTCAAAAAATAAAGTAGCTAATTTCTTTCCATCACATTTGTGAGAATATTTCTCTTTGTTTTGGATAATGTCATTAGCTACTTCGATTAACTCGTTAATTTCTTCTACTGTTAGGTTTTTAATATCAATTAAGTGCTTCATTTTTCAATCACATTCCTTTCCTAAGGCACAAATCTGGTTGGAAAAGAATTAAATTTTGGCAAGGAAAACGAATTTGAAATTTATGAGGCGTACTTTCTGTACGTTGATTAAATTTCAAATGAAGTTTGACGTAGCCAAAATTGTAATTATTTTTCAACCACCTCTCCTTTTCAAATTTTTCTTATTATGTTTTATCAAAAAATGAAGAATTTTGTCAAGTTGTTTTACAAATATATTAAAAATTTCTTTAAAGATTTTTTACGCAGACATGATTTATAATTTTCTGTAATACTTAAAATTAACATTTCTAATTTACACATCTATGCCTAACTATACTATTGTATGGTTAGGCATCTTTCTTGTCCTAAATTTCTCTCAGGTATTTTTTATTTTATTGGAATTTCAAAAAGGACTTTATCTACTAATTTGTATAAAATTTACAGTATTTATTTTTATTATTTACACATTATAAATTTATAAATAATAATTTAAGGTAGATGATTTACAATGGAATATAGTTATAATTTTCAAGACAATATCACAGCTTCAAGTTTCAATGCTACAAGTGAGAATATATTAAATTGGATAAAAGAGAATAGAGATAGATTCGATTGGGCAAAGGATCCAAATGCTTATGAAATGACAAATCTATTTCTATTTGGTTCTAAATATGTTCACGAAGGAAAAAGTATAAATACAGAAACTCTTTCAGAAATGTGGAATATACGTTCTCAAGATTTTAAAAATTGTAATATTCCTGAAAATAATTTTGTTTATTTAATTTGTCAAGATGCTTATCAATCTGCTATTTCTGGAAAACCTCTAGTAAATGATGAAAATTCTCACCATGCTTTAAGAAAGATGGCAGGCTTAGGATTATATTTAAAACAACAACAAAGAGATAATTCTATGATAGCATATAACAATCCACAAGAATTATTGCAACTTTTACAATGTTCTAAATCTTTAAAAACATTTCATCCAGAATTATTCGCAAAATATGCTTTTAAAGAAAACCTTGATGTTTTGTGCAAACTTCAACTAGAAAATGATATTCCTATTGAAATAGAAAATGCAATTAATTTATGTCAAAGTCAGTTATCTAACAATACTATTCAAAATCATTCAGATATTGCCAATATAACTGACTTTCAACAAGAATTGTAATTACATTTTTTATATTTTATTCTTTTTCCACATAAACTTTATTTCCTTTATTAATTGTGATACCCGCTTGAGGAGTTTGAGTTTTTATAATCGAATTATCCTTATCCATTTCCTCTTCTGCATTTTGAACAACAAGCTCTAATCCATTCTCTTTCATAATCTTTTCCGCTTCAGTTACAGTTTTTCCGATAACATCTGGTGTTGTAACTTGTTCAGCAACTTCCACTTCATCTGTATTTCCTTGATTAACCTCTAAATATGGCAAAATTTCACTAAAAATTTGACCACCAACTGGTGCTGCAACTCCACCTCCTTGATGTCCTCCTTCACCTGTTGGATTATACAAAGTGACTAAAACAACTGCTTGAGGATTATCAATAGGTGCAACACCACAAAAAGAGGTAACATATTTATTAGTATTAACACCATCTTCAGATGTACCAGTTTTTCCACCTATTCTGTATCCTGCAACTCTTGCATTTTTTCCAGTTCCTTCAGATACAACACTTTCCATCATACTTAGTACCTTTTCAGAGGTCTCTTTTGAAATTACTGTTCCATTTGTTTTTACTGGTATATCAGTAACTTCTTTTGTTTGGCTATTGATAATCTGTTTCACAACTCTAGGAGATACACTTGTTCCACCATTTGCAATTGAAGATACTGCTGTTGCAAGTTGTATTGGTGTTATTTCAAATCTTTGCCCAAAACTTATTGTTGCAAGTTCTACTGGTCCAGCCTTTTCTTTGGCTAAGAATATACTTCCTGCTTCACCTGGTAAATCTATTCCCGTTTTTTGCAATAATTTAAATTTTTCTAGATATTCATAGTATTTTGTTACTCCCAATTGTTGCCCCAATCCAATAAATACCGGATTACATGAATTCATTAATCCTTGTCTTAAGCTTTCAGAGCCATGTGGTCTATAGTATCTCCAACATTTTATCCTAACTCCTGCAACCTCTATTCCACCTGTACAAGTAAATTGCCCCTCTTTATCAATATCTGTAACTAATCCTTCTTCTATTGCTGCTGATGCAGTTATCAACTTAAATACTGATCCCGGTTCATAGGTATCTGCTATTGCTTTATTTCTCCATACTGCTTGCAAATTTGTAGTTTTTTCTTCCTGTGACAAACTATCCCAAGTTTGCTTTAATTCATCTGTATATGGCTCATATGGTTCATTTAAATTATATGATGGATATGTTGCCATTGCTAGAATATCTCCATTTTGTGGATTCATTACTATAATATTTCCACCATCTGTACAAACATTGTCAATACATGCTTCTTCCAAATATTTTTCTGCAATTGATTGTATTGTTAAATCAATTGTAAGCACTAAATCATTTCCATCAATTGCTGGTACATAGTTTTCTCCTTCTTCTCCTATTTCTCCTCCTGTTGCATCTGTATGTCTTTGTATTGAACCTTTTGTCCCTTTTAGTTCATTTTCATATTTTGCTTCAATTCCATCTAATCCTTGATTATCACTCCCACAAAATCCTATAATTTGTGAAGCTACTGTGTTATATGGATAATATCTTTTTGTATCTTCATCAATATTTATTCCCTCTGTTATATTATTTTCTTTCATCCAAACTCTTAAATTATCTGTTTTTTCTTTATCCACTTTTTTTACGATGGTTTCAATTGAACTTCTTTTTGATACCTTTTTCAATACTGTATCATAATCTAATTCAAATAGTTCTGACAATTTTTTGGCTACTTTTTCTTTATTTTCTTTTGCTATATTTCCTGGATTTACTGTTACTGTTTCTACCGTACTACTTACTGCTAATGCTGTTCCATTTGCATCATAAATTGTCCCTCTTTTTGGATTTATGCTTCTATCTAAAGTTTGTTGCTCATATGCTAATTCTGATAATTCCTTTCCTTGTATTAGTTGTATATATCCTAATCTTCCTATTAAACATACTAAAATCAAAAAGGTTATGAATAATGTATTTCTCATTTTCTTTTTACTTGACAATTTTGTTGTGACCATAAAAAACCTCCTAATTAATTCTATTAAAAAGTTTTTTTATTATTACATTGATTAAATCTACTTCATTAATTTTAGGATATTGTATTAAATAATTTTGCAGTACCCCGTAGCGCCCAAACGAGCCTTGCTAAAGGCGAGTGCGATTGGAGCACATGAATTATAACTTTTTTATTACATTTTTATTACATTTTTGTTACAAAAGTGTTGACTTTTGTTTTTTTTTGACTTATAATTAATTTATAATAGTTAATTTTTTACTTAAGAATTTATGATTTACGATAGATAAAAGGAGTTGATTACTATGAATACACATGAAGAAGTTTATCCAAAAACTAATTGTTTAGCATTAACAGTTAGAAAAGAACATAGATTAATGGTTATAAATAAGATAACAAGAAAAACTTTTAGAATTTCTTGGAAAACTCTTTTATATGCCTTTTTATTAACAGTTGCAAATATTATGGTTTAATTTAGATTATTAATAAAAATTATATATATTGAAAAAGTACGTTACATTGATAACGTACTTTCTTTGTTATTCTACTATAATTCTATTCCTTCAACTTTTATTTCTTCTGCATTTGTTAAATCTCCTGTTGTCATTAAATCTATATTATAAGTTTGCCCTTGTTCGATATCAGGAATTTTATATAAATATTCTACTTCTTTACCTTCTTTTATTGCCTTAACAGTTATTTCTTGAGCTGGTAGCTTTTGATTTTCTCCATTTACTAAGTCTATATTAATATATGACATCTTATCCTTTATTGTAATAGAAGCATTTTCAAATTTTATATTTCCTACATTTTCAATTTTGTAATATTCTTCTGCTTCTGTTGTTTCTGTTTTACTATTATTTTTTACTTTTTCCACTATTAAATATCCTACCATTACAATTATAAATGCTATAATAATACAAATTAAAAATTTTAGCCATAGTCTATTTTTATGCTTTTCTTTTATTTTTTTATGCTTGCCTTCTATTTTTATCATCCCCTTAATGTAGGTTTATTATTAGAATTGTAAAGATTCAACCATTCATAGGCTGAATCTTTACTTTTTTAGTCTGCATTTGTATTAATTGTTGGGTCTACATTAATATTTATTGTAATATCTCCAGTAATTCCTTGAATATTTTTATCAATTGCAAATTGTTTTATATCAATTGTTTTTGCTACTGGGTCATAATAATTTGAGAATTGTGCCCATGTCATTGTGAATGTTTCATCTGTTTCATCATTAGGTATTGTTATTATAACATTTTGTACATATCTTGAATCAATATTAAATGCTGTGTTTGTTAATACTAAGATACCATCTTTAGTTGTTAATGTTCCATGATATTCAGAAATTATTTCTGATATTTTCTTAAAGTAATTTATTATTTCTGTTATATTATTGGCAGATGTTGAAAGTCTGTTTCCGTTTTCATCTTTACTTGCCATATTTTCTAATTTAGTTGTATAGGTCTCATTACTTTTTCCTAAAGATAATGAAATTGTATACATTGTTGTACCATTATTTTTTAATGTTGTAGCTCTTGATGCAGCTCTATCAATACCTTCATAAGCATTTGAGAAGTCGTCATCATCTATTATTGTACCATTATTTGTCATTGCTCTATTTGCTACTCCATCTGTCATTAGGATTACTTGAGCTCCTTGCTCTTTTCCTTCTAATACTTCTTGAACTTTTATCATTCCAGCTTCTATATTTGTTCCTGATGCTAATAATGTTCCTGATTTATGAGTACCATGTCTGTCTGTATATTCAGTTAAGTTATCAACATCACCCTTGTATTCTTCTGGAATAGAATCATATTGTGCTCTTGTAAATACATTTCTGTATGAATTCATGGCATCTGTTTTATTTGCAGTATCTGTTATTAATATATGCTCATCTTTTACTCTTTCATTATATCCTATAATTGTTACTTTATTGTTTCCATCCATATAAGTATCTAAGAATTCATCTAGTGCTTGTGTTAATGCATACCATCTAGTTTCTTCATAAGTATCAGCCATTGGGTCAGCACTACCATTATAATTTACGCTTTGAGCCATACTTAATGATAAGTCTATTACTATTACTGTGTTTTGTGGTTTAACTAATTCTTTATTTACTGTTATAGATGCTTCTACTTCGTTTTCTGTATAAGTATTTTCTTGTTCATCTAATGTATTTATAACTGTTTCACCTGGTAACAATTTTCCAACTTCAACTCTAAATGTCATTGTAATTGTTTCTTCTGAGCTTACACCTAATGTATATCCGTCTGCTAATTTATTTACGCTGATTGTTGTTTTAGTTCCAAGACTTGATGTTACATTTATACATTCTGTTGTTAAACTAGCATCTTTACTTAAGGTTGTTTCTCCATTTCTCATAAGCACTTTATTATTTTGAATGTTCTCTCTTAATTTTGAATCTTTTACTGTTGTTGTTCCTGTGATATTTCCACTATTGTGAACAGTGATTGTATATTCAATTATATCACCTGAATTTATAATATGGTCGTCTTCATCATTTCCAACAACTTTACTTGTCTTTGATTGTGTTATATTTGCTTTTTTATCTTTTACTAATGTATCATCTTCAGATTTGCTTCCTGTTTCATTCGTTGTTACAGTTGCAATATTTATTAATTTGTCTCCATTTACTGGGTCACTTTCATCTATATAGTTATCAGGTACTTTATATGTAACTGTAATTACATATGTTTCTCCTGCAGCTAATGTTGTCTTTCCAAGTAGATTTGTAGCTGTTGCATTTCTCTTTAATTCTCTGTCTTCTGTCCTTGTTCCATCTGCATTTACTTTTTCAATTCTTGTAACTGTTACATTATGGTCATCTGTTACTGCTACTCCAGTTAAATCTTTATTTCCATCATTTGAAACAGTTATTTCATAAGTAACTACATCATTAGCATGTAATTTTACATTGTTTCTATCTTCATCACTTGATAAAGTTTGGTCATTTACTTTTACTGCTGTTTTTATAATGCTATTTCCTAATTTTTGTGCTACTGGAACATCTTCATCATCATTATCTGATACTGGAGTTTGTTCGTTTCTTGGTGTAGCTGTTGCTACTGCAGTATTTTCTATTGCTGAAACATTATTTACGTTTTCAACAGTATATTCAACTTCTATAACATAGCTTTCACCTGGTTCTAATGTTCTATTTTCTACATCTGGTAAGAAGTTTAATAAGTTAGTTCCTGCTGTTATATCATCTTCTTTTCCAGTTTGTTCATATACATTAGTTCCTTTTGTTATTTTTAATACTTTTACATTGTGATTTTGGTCAACAACATTTACATTTTCAAGTACTTTTGCACCATTATTTGTAACTGTTATTGTGTATCTAATTACATCTCCAACATTTTCTACATAGGTTGTTACATTTCCTTGAGCATCTCTATTTAATTCAACGAATTCTGATGAATCTACAGATTTGATTTCTTCTGCTGTTTTTGTTACATCAATATTTGGTGTGTTGTCTGTTGGTGTTGTTTCATCATCTTCATCACTTGGGCCATCTGGTACTGTTGCTGTTGCGACATTTCTTATTGTCTCATATGTGTCTACATCTGATTGTGTTACTTCATAGATTACTTGTATTGTATCTTCCTCATCTGGTGCTAATGAAGCAATTGTTTTTATTGTAGCTTTTGGTGCAACTGTTGTATCTCCTACACCATCATTGTTTTCATCATAAGATACTTTTAAGTCATCTGTTACAACAATATTTTTTAATGTTGTATATCCTGTATTTTTTACTGTTATTGTATATGTGATTTTGTCTCCTGATTTTACTTTTTCTCCTTCTTTGATGTCATTTCCATTTATTTTTGTTGCTGTTTTTACTACATCTATTGTAGCTGTTTTGTCTGTTGGCACATTTTCATCTTCACCTTTATCACTTGGGCCATCTGGCACTGTTGCAGTTGCCACATTTTTTATTACTTCATAGTTATCTACATCTGTTTGTTCTACTGTGTAGATTACTTCTATTGTATCTTCTCCATCTGGTGCTAATGAATCAATTGTTTTTATTGTACCATTTGGTGCAATTTCTTTGTCTCCAACTCCATCTTTGTTTTCGTCATAAGATACTTTTAAGTCATCTGTTACATTAATATCTTTTAAAGTTATATTTCCTGTATTTTTTACTGTGATTGTATATGTGATTTTGTCTCCTGCTTTTACTTTGTCTCCTTCTTTAATTGCATTTCCATTTATTTCTGTTGCTGTTTTTACTACGTTTATTGCTGGATTTTCATCTTCTACTGGTGTTGTAACTTCACTTGTTTTTTCTTCATCGTCATAAGTTACTGTTGCAATATTTTTAATATCTTCTTGAGCATCGATTAAAGCTTGCTCTACTGTATAGCTTGTTGTTAATACTTTTTCTTCTCCTGCTGCTAATGTCAATTTTTCTACTATGTTTCCATCACTATCTTTTAGTTGTAATGATGTTTTTGTATTATCTAAAACGTCTGATACGTTTACTTCTCCTTCTACACTTCCGATATTTTTTAGTATAATATTATAATTGATAATATCTCCTGCTTTAACTGGTTCACTTGCAACTTCTCCAGCTCTAATAATATCTTTTACTTCTTTTTTGATTGTAACATCAAATGTTTCTGTTTCTTCTGGATTTGTTGGTTCTTCTGTCTCATCACCTATTAAAGCAACATTTGTTATTTTTCCATCAACTTTATCTACTTTGATTGTGAATACTACTTTTGCGCTACCATTTGCTGGTACTACAATATTTTCTATTCCACTTATTAAGTCTCGTGCTGTTTTATCTGTAGCTACTACTTCTTCACCTTTATATATTGTTACATTTCCAACCATTTCAGCTTTTCCATCTGCTAAAATTCCTTCTAAATTGCTATCTTTAACAGTTGTTGTTCCTTCTTTATCACCTGTATTTGTAATAGAAATAGTATATGTAATTTCGTCTCCAATCATTGCTGGTTCAGAAACTACTTGACCTTTTCTTGTAATTTCACTAGTTTTTTCAGATGTTATTATTGCTGTTTGCTCTTCTTGGCTTTCTTCTCCATTTGCAATAGCAACATTTCTAACTGTTCCTGTTGCTCCTTCATTAACTGTAACTGTGAAACTTACTTCTACTGTTTCTCCAGCTTTTATATCTTTTTCCCATTTTATTTTTCCTTGTGTTTCAACTCCTTCATCATCTATTGATTTTAGAGTTGTTAAAGCTGGTACTGTGTCTGATATTTCAATATTATTTAAATCTCTTTGGCTTTTATTTGTAACTGATATTGTGTATGTAATATCATCTCCTGCAAATACTAGATTTTCTCCTGTTTCAGTTTTTGCAGTTTTAACTACTTCAAGGTCTGTTTCTTGGGCATTGATTCTGCTTGATGCTTCATCAACATTTAATGATAATGGTTGCCATCCTACTAAGAAATTTTCTGCTACCATTACTTCTTCTGTTTCTGTTCTTGTTATTGTTGATTCTTGTATTGTATCTGTAGTTGTTGTAGTTCCTGATGCTGTTCCTGTTCCAGTTGTTGCACCTGTTGTTCCAGTTGCTCCAGTTGTTGTTCCTTCATCATTTTCTGTTGTTCCAGTTGTTGTTTCTGGATTTGTTGTAGTTGTTTCTTCATTACTATTTTGTGTTTCAGTATCTTCTTGGTTTGCTGCTTGGTCATTTGCTTGTGCTTGTTGTTCTTCGTTTTGCACTTGTTCTTGATTATCACTTGCAACTTGTTCGTTTGTATCTGTTGTAGTGTATTCAGCAGCTTCTGTGCTACCTCTGTCTCTTAAGAATACAACTGTTCCAGTTACTGCTATAATTAGTAATATAATTATTGCTGCAATTGCTATAATTGTTTTCTTATTTGACACTTTAAATTTGCTAGCCATTATAAAATTCCTCCTTACTATAATATTTCTCTGGCTTTTAATATTAGCCTATTTTTATTTCCGTTTGTACATGTTATTAAAGTAACTTCTCTTACACTGTTATCCTTTGTAGCAAGTATACTAACATCATTAGGGTCTGTAACAAATTTATCATATATTTCATATTGAATTGTTCTTTTTTCTAAATCTGTTAATTCTACAATGTCACCTATTTCTAAGTTTTTTGTTTTTCCAAACATTGTTCCATTATGGTTGTTATGTCCTGCTATTGATAGATTTCCATAGTCATTAACTTTTCCACCCCAATATTTAACTATTGATATTTTCATTGGTGCTTTTGTTTCTTCTGGATTTGATGTTTCAATATTTAATATTGGATATTCTAAATTAATTTTTGGTATTTTTACAATTCCAATTACTTCATAACCTTGCATTTCTATTTTTTCATTTTCTTGTGTATTTATATTTGAAAAAGTTTCTACTGTTTCTTGATTTAATTCTTCATTTTTTTGGCTGTTAAAATATTTTGCTATAATCAAACCTAGAACAATAATAAATGCTATTAGTAATATTGCCAAAATCGCTTTATAAATTTTTAATTTCAAAACTTATTTATCCTCTTTTTTATTTATCTTTTTCATTCTTATAAATACAATAACTATAGCAATTGCAATTACTGCTAAGATTACTATTAAAGCTATGCTATCATAAGTAATTGGTAATTTTGTAGTTTCTGACACTTGTCTTTCTTGATTTTCAAATTCTGGATTATAGTCTTCATAGCAAGTTAGGAATTGTGCATCTAAAGTTGTCGTGTCTCCTTCTACTTTTCTTAGGAATACTATGTATTGTTCTCCATTTTTTGAATCTTCTGGTTGAGCTATTGTCATATTTTCAACTTCTTGCCATTCAGCATTTGAAATTAGTTCATTGTATAAGTTGTAAAATTCATTTGCTGTCTGGATTCTAGAATACATATCCATACCATTATAGTTTTGGTTTATCGTTTCTGATAATTCCATCAATCTGTTGTATTTTTCATCTGCTGGTAATTTTACACTCATATAATAATAAGTAGCGTCTTTGCTATCTGTAATTTCAATAGCACCTGTTGTAACTGTTGTTTTAACTCCTTCAATATCTTCTACTGATGTTAATGTTTTTGTTGTATCTACTAAAATTCTTTTTGTAGTATTTTCAACAATATTCATTTTTTCTTTTGCAAATGCAAGAGAAAAATCTAATTGTTCTGCATTAATAATCATTTGATTTTCTGAATTTTCAATCCAAATATATACATTTTCATCTTTTATTTCTTCATATTTTTCATTAGTTATCAATACTACTTGATTTCCATCATCATCTGGTACTGAACTAATAAAATCTAAAGTTGCTACATTTTCATCTTTATTAGTTGATAATGCATATTTGAATTCTTCTGTTAGATTTTGTACATAAATTAGGTAATCACCATTTTCTGTACTTACAATTTGTAATTGTTCATTTGCTGCTAAAACAATAAAAGGCACAAATATTAATAACATTAGTATTAAAATTGTACCTAATAGTTTTGTTTTAAAACTTGACATATTAATTCCTCCCCCTTAATTGGAATATTATTTTTTGTATTGCCTATTTCCCTAGCAATTTGGGTTCTTGTAAAATTATTTACGTCAACATTATATTACTTTTCAGGCAAAATGTAAAGGTTTTTGTGAAATTTTTGTGAATTTTTCATGTGTGTAATATTTTTGTAATACTTTGTCTAAATCTTTCTAATCCCTTTATTCCGTAGTGTTTTGACTTATTACATCACTCAACTAATTTTATTATTTATTTTTTCAATTATTACAATATGCAAAATATTATTTTTAGGCAAATAAAAAAATGTATACAAAATTTTCTATATTTTATATACACTTTTTATCTATTAAATATTTTATCTACAAATTGTTGAAACCAATTTTTTTCTTCTGTTTTTATTACTTCTTCAGTTGCTGGTTCTATATAATCTTTTTTAGGTAGTGTTACATATACTGTTTGTTTATTTGTTAATTTTTGCATACCTAATTTTTCTTTTGCTTGTTTTTCTATATTATTTAGATTTAAGCTATTTTGTATTGTTACTTCTAGTTGTTGATTTTCTTTTTCTAGTGATGATAATTGTTCTTTTAAATCTTGGACTTCATTAAATTTTTCATTTATTTGGGAGTTTCTATAACTTATTGTAAGCAACAAGATAAATATTCCTACTACAACTAAAGTTAGATTTTTTTGTCTCTTTTTTTGTTCTTTAGATAGTTCGACTTTTTGTCTTGGTAAATCTTCTACAACTTTTAATTTACGTTGCTTTTTGTTTCTATTTCTTTGTACCTCTGGTTCTAGTTTTCTAGGACTTGTTGTATACTGATATCTTGTTCCTGCCATAAGTTATTCACCTCCTTTGTATTACTCTTGATTTAATCTTCTTTCGAATATTCTTAATTTTGCACTTTTACTTCTTGAATTTTCTAATTGTTCTTCTTCATTTGCTACTATTGGTTTTCTTGTTATAATCTTTCCTAATGATTTTGCTCCACATACACAATATGGTAAATCACTTGGACATGTGCATTTTCCTTGAGCTTCTATATATGCATTTTTGACTGCCCTATCTTCTAATGAATGAAATGTTATGATGCATAATCTTCCTTCATCATTTAAACAATCTATACAATCCAATACTGTGTTATATAATGGCTTTATTTCATTATTTACTTCAATTCTAATTGCTTGAAATGTTCTTTTTGCTGGATGTCCATCTTTTTGTTTAGATTTTGGAATTGAATTTTCAATTATTTCTACTAATTGCTTTGTTGTTGTTATTTTTTCTTTTTCTCTTTGTTTGCATATGTTTCTTGCAATTTGTCTTGAGAATCTTTCTTCTCCATATTGATAAATGATATCTGCTAATTCTTTTTCTTCATATGTGTTTACAACAGTTTCAGCTGTTAGCTCTTGAGTTTTGTCCATTCTCATATCAAGTTTATTTTCTCCTAAATAGCTAAATCCTCTGTTTCTTTCATCTAATTGATATGAAGATACTCCTAAGTCTAAAAGAATTCCATCTACTTTTTCTATTTCTAATTTTTCTAATATTTCTTTTATATTGTCATGATTATCATGTACATATATTACATTGCTAAAATCTTTCAATTTTTCTCGTGCTACTGTTAAAGCCTCTTCGTCTCTGTCAATACCTACTAATTTTCCTTTTGGAGATAGCCTTTTTGCAATTTCTATACTATGTCCTGCTCCCCCTAAAGTTCCATCAACATATATTCCATCGCTTTTTATTTCTAGACCTTCTATACATGGTATCAACATAACTGGCTTATGTTTAAATTCCATCTTTTTCACATTCCTTTTGATTGTAAACTTTTATCTTTTTTCTAAATTTACAATTACAGCTGGTAATTCCGAAAAACTACCAGCTGTCTTTACTCTATGTATTTGTCTTTTGGTTTTTTACTGTTTTCTTTAGCAAATGTTTCTTTTGTTTTTACTTAATTAAACATTTGTACATTTTGATTTTTCTTTTGTTTAAACTTGAACTCTTTATCTTTTGTGCACAGAAAAATCTTTTGTACATTTTTCTTTTGCATAATCATCTTTTGTACTTTTATCTTTTGTATAGTTATCTTTAGTATTTTTTTCTTTGGTGTTTATATATAAACTTTTGCAAGCTATATACCTAAATTTGCCATATTTTCTGCAATTTCATCTGCAGATATATTTTCATCGCAATTTTGCCATGTTTCTTTATCCCAAATTTCTAGTCTTGTCCCAACTCCAATTATTACTGTTTCTTTTTCAAGTTTTGCTGCGACTCTTAAATTGTTTGGAAGTAGAAATCTTCCTTGTTTGTCTATTTCACATTCTGTTGCTCCTGATAAGAAAAATCTTACGAAGTTTCTTGCATTTCTGTCTGAAAGTGGTAATGCTTTTAATTTTGTTTCAAAGTTAATCCATTCTTCTTGTGAAAACGCAAATAGACATCCATCTAACCCTTTTGTTACGATGAACTTGTCTCCCATGTCTTGTCTTAGTTTTGCTGGCATTATTAGTCTGCCTTTTGCATCTAGAGAATGCTCATATTCGCCTATTAACAATGAATGGACCTCCTTTTTCACTTTCTACCACTTTGTACCACTTCTCTCCACTTCACCACCATTTTAATATAACTTTTTTTGTTTTGCAAGTGTTTTTTGAAAATTTGTTAAATTTTATTAAAAAATTTTTGAGGTATCAAATTAGACACCTCATATTTTTTAATTTATTGTTGTACTTGTTGCACCTGTTCCAACAACATCTTCTTGTAATGAACGCCATGTATTACATCCAACAATTCCATCAGCTGTTAATCCTCTTGAACGCTGATAACTAATTACTGCGTTTTGTGTTGCAGAACCAAAAATTCCATCTAATCCATTAGTTCTATATCCTAATGTATTTAAATCGTCTTGTGCTATTAATACATAATTGCTTAAACTTCCTCTTCTTATAGTTGGATATCCACCTGTACTACAAGTGGGACGTCCCCATCTTTTATCAAAATGTACCCATGTTGGTGTCAGAGAAAGTGGTTCTAAGTATGACCATATTTGTGCATTATTTGCACTATTCCATAGTCTTGTTCTCTGACTCTGTGTTAATGTTTGCCCTACATCAAATGCAACTCCTGCATAATGTTGTGATTATGCTCACACAGTTGAACCACTTTTTTATCATGCGAAAGATAATTGTTTTTGACGTCGTTACATTTCGCTTTAAATTCAATTCTTTTTCGCATTCTTCTTCTTTTTTCACTTTTTATTATATTATTTTATTTATATCTATTTTTAATTCAAATTTTACAGATTTGTCGTGATAAATATAAATTTTATCGATTAGCATATTTAGTATTGCTTTATCTGGTACTTCCGCTTCTATAATTTGATTAAAATAGTCTATTGTTTGTTTCATTTTTTTTGGCTTTATTTCTAAATCTTCATTTTTCAACTCTTGTAATTTCTTTTTGGTCTTTTCTATTTCTTTATACTTTTCTTCTTCTAAACTTCTATATGTATTTTCTATAAATTCTCTTTTATCTTCTAAAG